>SOJU01000073.1 GCA_004376465.1 Anaerolineales bacterium
AGTTAGCTCTTAAACCATTTTATTTCATGAATAAACCAAGGGATCATCCATCAACTCAAGCATATCATAGTACCCTGCGGAGAAAACTTCCACCAAAAGGGTGCACTTGAAATAGATGTTGTTTGCCTGGATTCAACTCGCCATTGCATCTGGCCCGCGATGATTCAATTTTGCTCAATCTCGGAGAGCACAGTGAAGGACGCTCGCAAAGAGGGGTAAAGATCCCGGTACACAGGATACATCTTCCGATAGATCGGTACGGATTCTCCAGGAGGGGTGCGCTCGGTGATATCGATAATGCTCCGACAAGCGGTGGGAACGTCCGCAAAGACGCCTGCGCCTACGGCGGCTAACAAGGCTGCGCCAAAGGCAGCGCCTTCTTCTGAATTGACGGTCACCAGCTCTGTTTCAAGGACATCCGCTAGTATTTGCCGCCACAGACCGCTCTTCGCTCCACCTCCGGTCACGCGGACCTGAGAGATTTCAGCCAGCCCTGCGCTTTTTATCAGCTCGAAGCTGTCACGCAGTCCGAAGGCCACCCCTTCGAGTACAGCACGGGTCATGTGGGGGAGGCTGTGCCGTACAGTGAGTCCGACGAAAGCACCACGCGCAAGAGGGTCGGGATACGGCGTTCGCTCTCCCGTAAGATAAGGAAGGAATAGCAACCCATCGCTCCCCGCAGGGATATCAGCAGCGGGCTTAAGCAGGGTATCGAAATCGATTCCGGTTGCAAAGGTATCGCGATACCAACGCAGGCTCCCAGCGGCGGAGAGCATCACCCCCATCAAGTGCCACTTTCCGGGGACAGAGTGACAGAATGCGTGCAAACGCCCTTTGGGCTCTATCGCGGGATGATCTGTGGTCGCAAAAACAACCCCCGAAGTTCCGAGACTGAGGGAGACGACACCTTCTTCGACGGCACCTGTACCAACCGCTGCAGCGGCTTGATCACCACCGCCGCCAAACACCGGAATACCTGGCGTCAAACCCGTAACCTCTGCTGCCGACTGCGAAACAGCCGATGTTACATCTGTCCCTTCAAAGGTCGGTGGCAGCCAATCGGGATCGATTTCCAGCGCCTGCAGTACCTCCGACGACCAGGTTCGCTCGCGCAGGTCGAATAGCAGCGTACCGGCGCCGCCCGCTCGGTCGATGCCATATTCGCCCGTCAACATAAAGCGAACGTAATCCTTCGGCAGCAGGATTTTGGATATGCGTTCGTAGACCTGCGGCTCTTCCCGCTGCACCCAGAGGATCTTGGGCGCTGTAAAACCGGTTAAAGCGTCATTTCCTGTGATTTGAATCAACCTCTCTTTCCCGATTCGGGCACGAATTTCATCACATTGCTTACCTGTGCGCTGATCGTTCCAAAGTAAGGCCGGTCGGAGCACTTCTCCATCCTTGTCTAAAAGAACGAGCCCGTGCATCTGGCCGGTGAGGCCAATGCCTTTGACCTTGTCGGCAGACACGCCGGAGGATTCAAGGACAGCGCGGATACTCTTTACAGCCGCTTCCCACCATAAACGGGGATCTTGCTCGCTCCATAAAGGCTGCGGGGTTTCAAAGGTGTATTCGGAAGAAGCGACAGCCAACACCTGACCTTCCTCGTTTATCAGCAGGGCTTTGGTAGCAGTCGTTGATGTATCAACACCAATGAAGTAGATCATTTTGGTTTCTCCAATCCCAATTGATCAATAATTGTCTGTATCGCGGCTTCATCTGCAGGAAGGTCGACATCCGCGTAAAGCTCCCACATCTCGGTATGGGTCACAGATTCTTCCGGAGCCAAGACGCCGATAGGGGCTTGGGTTTCCAACTCGAGGAATTGGTCGTTGCAGTAGCACTCGCTCGAGCTACCGAAATCGTAATACGCGGACTGTGGGTCATAATCTGCCCTCTTGACGAACAAAGTCTCGGACAGCCAGTAGGCCAGCCATCCGCGCGGGTTAGGGAAGCCGACCTTGAAGGCAGTCCGCATTTCAGCGCGGACGAGAATATAGCTGTTTCCCCAACGCACAAACGGGTTGGTGAAATCCGTGTACGGCCATAACGCCAGTGAGCGATTCGGAAGGAACGTGGTCTGTTCCCGTGACTGCGGCAAGATCGCCGCCCCACCCGTCTTGAACTGGGTTATTGCCCATGGCGCGCACTCCACAGGTCTCTGCCCGCGGTTGGTCAGCGTATGCCGGATGGCAAGGTGCGGTTTATCCTCCAGGAGCGTGATGTGGATGTTCTTCTCGATCCCGATCCGGGCTTCGACCGGCTGCGTGACCGACAAACTGTTGCCCTTCTGGACAATATCCACTGGCGAGTCGTCATGGGAATAGGTACGCTGAATATCCTCAGGCGCACACCACAGCCGGTGCCCTCCATAAAAGTGGAACATCTTCCCGTCGGGGAGCTCGGTAACATAGTCGGGCAGTTCGGCAAACATGTTCTCGCCGCCCTTGAAACGCATTGAGATTATGCGCGGTCCCACCGACTGGGTTACCAGCAAACTGAGCGAGGCGTTCTCAAGCGTGACGCAATCGTAATCGAGGAACTTGGTTATCTGCATCGTCGAAATCTTAAGCGGGTTGGAAACCCTTTCCGCCTCAGCATTCTAGCGAACGCCTAATAACAGGTCGATTGTCAATTGATCGAGGCGTTCGTACTTGAGTCCGCGCGAACTGATGGCCTCACGGTTGAAGGGTTGGGTCCTGAGAGCTCCAGCCTTTTCAGCATTGTACTTACCGAAATACTGGTCCATCGAGCCATCATCGACATTGATCTCTTCCAGTAATGCCTGGATTTCCTTATCGGCGTTGTACTGCGCCGCTTTATCTGCAAGGATCAGATACGTGCGCATGCAGCCGCGGGCGAAGTCCTTTACCCCCTCGTAATCCTCGGTGCGGTAGGCATGAGCATCGAAATGACGTGGGTTTTCATAACCGACATCTTCCAGGAATTTCACTAAGTAAAATGCGGCCTTGATGTCTCGTGAGCCGAAACGCAAGTCTTGATCGTAACGGCCGGGATACTGATCGTTCAGGTCGATGTGGAAGAGTTTTCCCGCTTCCCAAGCCTGAGCGACGCCATGCATGAAATTGATGCCCGCCATGTGCTCGTGCGCCACCTCGGGGTTGACCCCGACCATCTCCGGATGGTCCAGGGTCTCGATAAAAGCCAGCATGTGACCGGTCGTGGGGTTGTAGATATCGGCGCGGGGTTCGTTCGGTTTCGCCTCGAGCGCAAATCTCAGGTCATATCCCTGGTCAATCACATATTCACACACGAAGTTCATGGCCTCACGGTTGCGCTTAATAGCTTCGGCGGCATTTTTCGATGAATCCGTCTCGGTGCCTTCACGCCCGCCCCAGAAGACGTACGTCTTGGCGCCGAACTCCACGCCAAGGTCGATGGCATTCATCGTCTTCTGCAACGCGTAAGCCCGCACCCTGGGGTCGTTACTGGAAAATGCGCCGTCCTTGAAGATTGGATCGCTGAACAGGTTAGTCGTCGCCATCGGCACGACGACTCCCGTGTCATCCAGCGCTTTACGAAACTCCTTCTTAATGGCCTCGGCTTCAGCCGGGGTGGCATCGATCGGGATCAAGTCGTTGTCATGGAAATTAACCCCATATGCGCCCACCTCACCTAGCAAGTAAACCAGTTCTGCGGGCGTCTTCGGATCTCGCGTTGGGGCGCCAAAGGGATCGCGGCCGATATTCCCGACCGTCCAGAGGCCGAAGGTGAATTTATACTCAGGTTTGGGGGTAAAGTCAGCCATCCTATGCTCCTTGTTCGTAGTCCTTCACTGCGGTCGTCACCCTCACGATAGAGAAAATGTGCCGTCGAGAAGAAAGTATGGCAACTTCAGCTTCTCCTTAGAAAGGTCTCAATTTCCTGCATCTGCTCGCGTGTCAGCGCGCCAAATTGAAGCGCGCCGCAGTTCTCCTCTACTTGCTCCACCGTACGGAATCCAGGAATGGGGATTGTCTGCTCGCTGCGCGCCCACAGCCATGCCAATGCGCCCTGCGGCAAGGTGCGCCCGTTGCTGGTGAGAATTTCCCGTACCGTCTCCATCTTACTGAGCCATTCAGGGCTTGGTTTACCGTCTCTGAAATAGGTCATCCATTCGGGACTTTTCTCGCCGCGCACATCGTCGATAGATGGCTTTGTGTCAGCCGTGTATTTGCCAGACAACAATCCCATCGCAAGTGGTCCGCGGTTGATGGCCGCCAGATCGTGTTTTTCACACACGGCGATTACGGCCGCATTATCGTCGAGCACATTGAGTTGCAGTTGTATAGCGGTACAATTTTTACCCTGGGCGAAAACTTCCGCACGATCGATGAAATCGGTACTCCATCCATAGGCGCGGATCTTGCCTTCTTTCACCAAGTCTTCAAGTGTTTCACGGACAGGTTCAGCCTTATCTGTGGGGTAGCCATTATCGTGAAACTGGTACAAGTCGATGTATTCTGTGTTTAGACGGCGCAACGACGCTTCGCAAGCTTGGCGAATATATTCAGGCGATGCATCTGCGCGTGCGACCTGCTTTGTAGCTTCATCAAAAACATTCGAAAACTTACTCGCAATGATCACATCCGACCGGCGACCAGCAAAAGCACGCGCCAGCACTTTCTCGCTGTGGCCAGCACCATAAACATCTGCTGTGTCAAAGAAGTTGACGCCCAGATCCAAGGCAGCATGGATGGCACGGATTGACTCTTCGTCGTCCACTTTTCCCCAACCGAGGGGGGTTTCTCCTGCCCAAAATGGACCTCCAATTGCCCAGCACCCCATGCCCAGCGCGCTTACCTCAATTCCAGAGCGCCCAAGTTTGCGTGTAAAAGTCATAATCACACCTCTCGAACATCCACAGGGCAAACGAAAACCCGCTCTTTAATGAGCATTTTGCTCTCACCAATAATTTCAAACTCGCCCTCCAGGCGGATATCCTCGCTGGAACTGCCGATCATCACGAGAATCCTTCCGGGTTCGACGACGAGGTTGAGGTCTAGATCATAAAACGCTACAAGATCAACGGGCAGGTGGAAGGTGACTTCCCTGCTCTCGCTTGGCTGTAAAGTCACTCGCACATACCCCTTTAGTTCCTTCATCGGCCGCGGCACGGTGGCAAACTCATCACGGATGTAAAGCTGGACTACTTCGTCGCCCCGGATGTCGCCCGTATTGGTGATTTTCAGCGAGACATCCACAGTTTCACCCGGCGCCGCCTGCTTCCGTTCAATGGACATGTCGCTATACTCGAAGGTGGTGTAGCTAAGACCGTGCCCGAACGGGTATAGGGGTGTAGCTTCCTCGGAAACGTAATCGCCGTACCAATGTGACTTCATGCCCGAAGGTTTGTGATTGTAGAAAATTGGCAGTTGTCCAACATGGCGCGGGAAGGTAACCGGAAGCTTGCCGCCGGGATTGGTTTCGCCAAAAAGGACATCTGCTACCGCCGATCCGCCCTCTTCGCCAGGAATCCAAGCCTCGAGAATGGCATCCGCTCTCTCCTCCAGCCAGGGGATGGCATAGGGACGCCCGTTGATCAGCACCACAGCGATGGGTTTGCCCGTTGCCAGGATGGCTTTTGCCAATTCTTCTTGCACTCCAGGCAATCGCAGGTCGGCGCTATCACGGAATTCACCCGTGGTGCAATTTGTCGTCAACCCGGAAAGATCACCCAGAACGAGTATCACAGCATCAGCTTGTTCCACGGCTTCGAGCGCTTCATCGAACCCGCCGGTATCCGCATCTAAATTGCTGCAGCCTCTAGCGTAAAGCACTTTCGTCTTCGGCGAGGCAGCCGCCTTAATGCCTTCGAGCACTGTGACCACTCGCACTTCATGCTCAGCAATCGCATCAGCATCGACATTTTCGAAAGCAGATTCATCAGGAAGCAGATAGGTCATCAAATCTTTGGTAGCCGCATAGGAATAATCGCCTTGCAGGCTGCGTGCATGATCTGCATTGGGTCCTATTACAGCCAGTGTGTCAATGTTTTTCTTGAGTGGCAGCAGGTCGTCATTCTTGAGCAAAACCATGCTCTGGCAGGCAATCTCTCGCGCCAGATTGCGCTGCTCGGGCGTTTCGAACACCGCGATCACACCCTCTTCATCTACGTAGGGGTTATCGAACAGTCCAAGTTCGAACTTCTTATGCAGGTGACGGCTCACAGCCGTATCCACAGTCTCGATATTAAGATCCCCAGCTTCAAGCGCAGCCTTGAGCGGATCGCCATAGCACGCTACAGTCGGCAGCTCCACGTCAATACCGGCTTCTAGCGCCAGGCGTCCTGCCGTGGATTGGTCTTCAGCGACGTAGTGGAAGTTATGAATCATCGAGATGGCTTCGTAGTCAGAGACGACCAGGCCATCGAAACCGAGTTCGTTCCGCAGAAGGTCGGTCAAGATGCGGCGTGAAGCAGCTACCACTTCTCCATCCAATTCAGGATAGGAATTCATGATACTCGCCAAACCTGCATCCCGTATCACAGCCTGGAATGGAGCGAGGAATATCTCGTAGAGTTCGCGTTTGCCTATGTGGATGGGAGCACAGTTCTGTCCGCCCTGCGAAAGGCTGTGACCGATGAAATGCTTGCCTGTCGCCATCACACCCTCAGCTAGATTTTCCCCTTGCAAACCCCGCACGTAAGCCATTCCGAAGTGACTGACCAGCATGGGATCCTCACCAAAGGTCTCTTCTGTGCGACCCCAGCGCGGGTCACGCGAAACATCCAGTACCGGGGCCAGCGACTGGCGTGCACCGATTGCCAGCAACTGCGAACGGATGGCACGGGTCATCTTCTCGGCTAATTCTGGCTGGAAGGTACTGGCGAGACCGATTATTTGCGGGTACGAAGTGCCGCCTAGCAGCATGGCGCCGGAACAACTTTCCTCGTGCAGAATGGCCGGAATTCCCAACCGAGTCTCCTCGATCAGAAATTTTTGCAATTCGTTTCCAGCTTTTGCCGCAGCGACCGGGTCAAGAGTTGATGCGCCGGCAACACGAGTGATCTGTCCAATACCGTGGCCAAGCTTCTCTGCTATTTTTTTCGGGTCCAACAGCCCATCCGTTTGTATTTCATACACCCAGTAAGAACCAAGCTGGGCGAGTTTTTCATCCAGGGTCATTTGTGACAACAGGGTTTCAATACGTTGCTTGATTGATGTCATGAGACCTCTCTATCAAAATTCTTATTCTTGCTTTTAATATCTGAGTGTTGAATACACATTAGGGCGAGCACGTTGGATGAAGTCTGCTGACTGCACCCACCAAGCAGAGAAACGAACACAATGGTAAAGAGTGCACTAAGCAGTAGCATCCAGCTCATTTTCAAGGATCACTTTCTGGTACCATTTCGCACTGGATTTTGGGATGCGTTGCTGTGTTTGGAAATCGACATATACGATCCCAAAACGTTTGGAATACCCATAACCCCATTCAAAGTTGTCGAGTAAAGACCAGGCAAAGTACCCTTTTACCGGAACGCCGATTTGGATGGCTTTTTTCACCATTTCCAAATGGCGCTTGAGGTAGGATACACGGTGAGGATCATCCACCTGTCCATTGTGGCTAACTTCATCTACAAAGGCAGCACCATTTTCAGTGATATGGATTGCAGGGATAGCGTAGTCAAAATATAGACGTCCTAAAATATTGTAGAGGCCTTTCGGGTAAACTTCCCAGTCCATCTCGGTGATTTCATCGCCCCGAAATACTGTGCGCGGTTCATTGTCTTCTTCGCTGATATTATTAGATCGCACAATCCCGCGGGAGTAATAATTGACGCCCAAGAAGTCAACAGGGACGGAAATCGTATCCATGTCCCCCGGTTTTATAAATTCCATCGCATTGCCAAAGCTGTTGACCATATCTTGTGGATAGCCGCGGCCAACCAGGGGATCCAGAAATAAGCGGTTGATATAACCATCCATCCATGTAGATGCTTTCCTGTCAGCAACGCTTGGGGATGCCGGTTCTTGTGGTGATAAATTCAGGGTAATGCCCACATTTGCAGCCGGGCAGTTAGCGCGAATAACCGGAACAGCCTGCCCGTGTGAGAGCAGAAGATGGTGAGAAGCAGCTATGGCCTTGTCCTGATCGGTGTATCCAGGTGCATGATGTCCCATGCTATAACCGACAAACGCGCTGACCCATGGCTCGTTCAGCGTGATCCAATTCTTGACCCGGTCCCCCAGCGCGCGGCTGACGACATCTGCATACTCGGTGAAAGCATCCACAATCTTACGTACCGGCCAGCCGCCCTCATCCTGCAAAATTTGGGGCAAATCCCAGTGGTACAAAGTCACGAATGGCTCAATGCCCATTTCCAGCAGCGCGTCCACGAGTTGACTGTAAAAATCGATCCCAACCTGATTAACCTCACCCCAACCGTCCGGCAGGATGCGCGGCCAGGCAATCGAGAAACGATAAGCCTTCAATCCGAGCTCCTTCATCAAGGTCACATCGTCGCGCCAGCGATGGTAATGATCACAGGCGACATCGCCCGTATCGCCATTATCAATCTTGCCGGGGGTATGGCTGAAGCGATCCCAGATGCTTTCACCTTTGCCGTCCTCATCCCATGCGCCTTCAATTTGATAGGATGCAGTGGCAACGCCCCAGATAAAGTCTTTTGGAAAAGTATACATTCCCTCACTCACGATGAAATACTCCTATTGACCCAGCCAGGCAACAACCCGGCATTTTTTCGCTCCATCGGCAGGTTGTGGGATAACAGTCCCACTTACAGGCTTCCCATCCACATCCAATTTAACCGCATTCCCCTGGCCTTTTCGTTTGGCCTTGATCTCGTATTGGACGCCTCGATAATTGCGCACCGCTTCGAAACCATCCCAGGTTGACGGGATGACCGGTGCGACCTGCAAGCCATAATAGGTTGGGCGGATGCCCAGGATCCACTGCGTGATGGCGACGTAATTCCAGGCTGCTGTGCCTGTCAGCCAAGAATTCTTGGCTTCGCCATGCGTTGGTGAATCCTTACCCGCAATCATCTGGGCGTAAACATACGGCTCGCATTTGTGCACATCACTTATCTCCTCGCGGGCAGAAGGGTTGATCCGCAAGTAATAATCGTATGCCTTATCCCCGCGCCCGATCATGGACTCGGCAATCATGATCCACGGGTTGGTATGGCAGAAAATTCCCGCGTTCTCTTTGAAGCCGGGGGGATAAGATGAAATCTCTCCCAGATGCAAATAATACTTGCTGAAAGCTGGGTGCTGCAGGACAATCCCATGCGGTGTTGCCAGGTATTTGTTAACCGCGTTCAACGCTTGCAGGGCGCGCCCGTCTTCCACCCCCAAACCTGCCATCACACAGATGCCCTGCGGCTCAATGAAGATTTTCCCCTCATCGTTCTCTTTTGACCCTAACGCCCGGGCAAAATCATCATACGCACGGCGGAACCATTCGCCATCCCATCCAGCGGACCAGATAGCTGCCCCCATCTCTTGCACTGCTTTTGAATATGCTTCTGCATGTCCAGCATTGCCAAGGTGGTCAGCTATCGCCGTCATCTCCTTGGCCGCCAACACGAACAGCCCAGCGATAAAGACACTCTCCGCAACCTTGCCTTCTCTATTGGTCGTCGTCTGGAAAGATTGCCCCGGTGAATCAGAGAAGCAGTTCAAATTCAGGCAGTCGTTCCAATCGGCGCGGCCGATGAGCGGTAAGCGATGTGGGCCAAGATGATCAAGCGTGTACTGGATTGAGCGCTGCAGATGTTCATAAAGCGGTTCTTCAGTGCCGGGTTGATTGTCGTAAGGCGCCGCCTCATCCAAAATACTCCAATCTCCCGTCTCTTTGAGATAGGCAGCCACCGACAGTACCAGCCAGAGTGGATCGTCGTTGAAGTTGCTACCGACATCATTATTGCCGCGCTTGGTCAGTGGTTGGTATTGGTGATAGGCTCCTCCATTGGGCAATTGCGTGGCTGCCAAATCTAGAATGCGTTCCCGTGCTCGCTCCGGTAGCAGGTGCATGAAACCGAGCAAATCCTGATTTGTGTCGCGAAAGCCCATGCCGCGT
Source organism: Anaerolineales bacterium (assembly GCA_004376465.1). GTDB lineage: Bacteria > Chloroflexota > Anaerolineae > Anaerolineales > E44-bin32 > E44-bin32. The sequence goes on from SOJU01000073.1 coordinate 10,048, forward strand.
CCGATTCCCGACTCGAAATAAGAAGCTGAGCGCGACAAATTAAAGGTAATCATCACCTGGTATGCATTCCAGATATTGACCATGCGGTTGGTATGTATATCCGGCGTGGTCACCTGAAATCTGTTCAACAGATCATCCCAATAAGAGCGCAGAGACTGAAACGCGTTGTCAACCTCCCGGGGCTGGAGATACTTCTTGATAACCGGTAATACCAAACGCTTGTTGATGGTTTGCGAACCCGGGGGATAAAATTTTTCGTCGACCGGGTTTTCATGGTAGCCGAGGATAAAAATGATCTTTTTTTGCTCTCCCGATTTCAATTGGACTTTGATCTGCTGAGCGCCAATGGGCTGCCAGCCATGCGCGATCGAAGCGGACAATTGACCTGCTTCCACAGCCGCGGGTGAATCCCAGCCCCGGTACGGGCCCAGAAAGGCTTCGCGCTGGGTATCAAATCCGACTACGGGTTCGGAACAAGCCAGATAAGCGAAGTGATTGCGACGTTCTCGATATTCTGTTTTGTGATAGATCACGCCGTCCACAACTTCCACTTCGCCAATGGATAAATTGCGCTGGAAATTCGTTGCATCGTCCATGGCGTCCCACAGATTGAACTCCACTGCCGAGTAAACCGACAATTGCGCGGTTTCATCGCGATGATTGGTGAGAGTCAGTTCCCAGATTTCAAGATTTTCCCCCAGGGGGACAAAATACAATACGGAGGCTTTGATCCCGACCAGCCTGGAACGGATGATGGTATATCCCATGCCATGCCGGCATTCGTACTCATCCAACGGGAGGCGAGTCGGCTGCCATGACGGCGACCAAAACAGAGGCCCAGATGGCTGTGGTGAAGAGCCATCCTCACGCAAGTAGATGTAACGTCCACTTGAATCCAGTGGCGCGTTGTTATAACGATAGCGGGTCAGACGGCGTAGACGAGCATCTTTATAAAATGAGTAACCACCTGCCGTGTTGGAGATGATGCCAAAATATTCTTGAGAGCCAATGTAATTGATCCACGGCAAAGGTGTATCGGGGCGTTCAATTACATACTCCCGGTGTTTGTCATCAAAGTGACCATAATGCATAATGCCTCGATGTAAATCGCTTTTATTCCTTCATCGCACCCATGGCGATGCCGCTGACAATGTACCTGGAGAAAATGGCGTATATGATGATGATTGGCACAATGGTAATGGCAAGGCCTAAATAAATGGCCCCATACTCTGTTCGATAGACATCCCCCCGCAGTGTCCGCACGAGCATCGGTAAAGTGTATTTATCGAACGACGAAATCAATACGAACGCGTTGAAAAAATTATTCCAGGAAGCAACAAAGGCAAAGATCCCCATGGTGGCTGCTCCTGGGATTGCCAGAGGCATCATTACCGTGTGAAAGATACCCAGTTCCGACGCGCCATCGATCCTGGCTGCATCAATGAGCTCGTGGATCACCATCGACTCAAGATATTGCTTACCAAAGAATACCGCGCCAGCATTGGCGATGAGTGGCAAGATGAGGGATGCGTAATTGTCTGTAAGCCCCAACCTGGACATGTAATGAAAGAAACCGATAATCGAAAGCTGCATGGGGATCATTACGAGTACAATGATGAAGTTGGAGAATAATTCTTTGCCTTTGAAATCATAAACGACCAGAGCATATGCAGTCAGCATTGAGAAATACACAGTAATAACAGTCGAAGCGACCGCCACAAATAGGCTATTCGAGAAGCCTTGTGCCATACTGATGCCTTTGCTCACGAGAATCCTGTAGTTCTCCACCAGATGTGTGCTCGGCAATAGACTAAGACCCTGTTGGATTTCCACGGTGGACCGGGTGGCATTGACGATCAGGAGCCAAATCGGCACAATAGTGATCACGAGCAGTATGAGCAGTACAATGTATACGAACACGCGCATGAGAATGGAGTTGAATTTGTACGTAGTTCTCATAGCGGTTAGTCCCTCTCTCTCAGGAAATAGAAGATTCCCATCGCGCAGAGGCTTGTCATAATAAATACGAGAACGCCCACAGACGAAGCAGCGCCAATATGACCTTTACTGCTGCTGAACTTCATGTACATTAAAATATTATTGGTCATTGTTGAATAAACAGGAGAACCTCTGCCGTCTGTGAGCATGTAGGGAATATCAAACATCTGCATCCCACCGACGAGCGAGGTTACAAAGATAAAAATCAGGATTGGTTTCAGCAAAGGAAGTGTGATCCGGCGGAACATTTGGAATCCGGATGCTCCATCTACCATAGCTGCTTCATAAAGATGGATGGGGATCGCCGTCATCCCGGCCATAAGAATGATCACGGTTTGTCCAAACCACATCCACCACTGGATGAACACAACAATCCCACGGGTAACAGAGATATCCTGGAGAAAGTGCATTGCTTCCCCCAGGATTCCAGCCTGGACCATAAACTGGTTTACGGGTCCATAAAATGAGAATAAACTGAAAAACAAGCGCGCTATAGCTGCGGGCATTAATAAGTTCGGTAAATAGAAGAGCGCCCGCCAAATACCTACTGCTCTGATCCTTAGTCGGGCACTCGTAAACCAGATGGATAACAACATGGCGATACCGATCTGAGGAATAAAGTTCAAGATCCATAGCACCCAGGTGTTTCTAACAGCCTTCATGAAAAAATCATCCGCGAACAAGCGCTGAAAATTTTTCAGTCCAATAAAACTTGCTTCCCGGGACATGAGTGTCGTATCTGTGAAACTCAAAGTGAGGGTATTGATAACCGGATACAACCCGAATACGAGAAACCCTAGTATGAAAGGCGTTATAAAGAGATATCCATGATAATCCTTTCTAATACCAAAACGGTTCATGATGTCTCCGGTGGATGATGCGATGTGGGTCAGAGAATATTTTCTTCACTGACCCACATTGCTGTTCTACTGCAGACTAATCGGTTGCGGGCGGATCAGGGATGAGCAGTTCAGGGAATTCACTGCGAACTGAATCCAGCCATTGCTGCCACATTTCCGCTTCAGTAATCTCGCCATTGAGGTATGCATCACGGACGGTCTCAAGAGCGCGTTGAATAGCATCGTCCGATCCTGTCAGCAGAGCACCATTAACTTTCGGTGCCGCTTTCCCAAAGGCTTCGTAGTTGTTCTGTCCACCCAGCCATTCATACAGCTCGGAGCCGTCAAACGAGGCTGTGATCTTCTCGACGACGACCTGACTGGAGACGAAATCGCCAGGTGCCTGTGCCTGATCCTCAGGAACTTCAGGATCAATGGCCGCCAGGTATTCATTAGTGTAGACACCTGTAGCCCAGTTGGTCAGATTTTCTTCGTCAAGAGCCACAAAGGCGATGAAATCCTTAGCCACATCTATGTTCGGGCTATCAGCCATGGCGCCCACCCAGGTGCCGCCCCACTGATAAGCCAGAGGACCATCGATCATGGCCCAGTCGCCACCGGTCTCGCCAGAGTTTGGCATCAACACGTAGGGCAGACCCCAAGTTGGCAGGAAGTAGCTGAAGATCCTCTTGGGTGTACCCTCAGCATCGACCAATGTGTCGCTCATGCCGGCAAACCAGCCCTCACTCCATTGGCTGGCCTGTGATTCGTAGTCTCCATCGCGCATGACTTTAGCGAAATCAATGTACGCTTCAACCATGGGGTCGATGATCAACGTGTCATCAACGATCCATGGCTGGGCGCGATTGGCCAGGAAGGGATTGAACATCGCAGCCGAAGTGCCTACCATGAAGTAGTCTCCACCGGAGCATTCCTGAATGGTTGCTGCAGTCTCAACGAACTTGTCCAGGTCAGCGACCAGCGCCTGTACTTCTGAGGGGTCATCTGTCCCAAAACATTCTGTCGCGATGCTGCGGCGGTAGAAGAAAGCCCCCGGGGTAGCCTGGTAGGAATACCCCTTGGTTACACCTTCGTGGCTACCAACTTGAACAACAGCCGGGAAGGTCTGCAATTCTTCGGTCAGGGGCAGAAGGTCGTTGAGGTCAGCCAGGAAATCGGCTTCAACCCATTCTTTCACGAAAGCGGCCTCCAATGCAATCACGTCAGGGATATCACTTGTCCCCAGCGATGATTTCAGCTTGGTCTGGTATTCGCCATCCGTCATCGGGATCATGGTGTAGACGACATCCACATTGGGATTCTTCGCCTCATAGGCAATTGCCATGGTCCGAATTTCATTCGTGAATGACCATACATTCAAAACAGTTTTTTCAGTTGGGGCAGGCTCGGCAGGCTCGGCAGGTTCAGCAGGAGCAGCAGGTTCAGCTGGTTCTGCTGGAGCTTCTGTAGCACCCCCGCAGGCTGCTAAAATCATACTAGCAACTACCAGTAAGCTCAATAGATATAACACTGACTTACGCATGTTTCTCCTCCGTACTTTTCCTAGGTTATACTTATTCGGTGTGGAGAGATCTCCATACAATTGCGCAGGTTCTCCTTCGTCTAATCAGGGCTGAAGAGAAGACCTGCGCTTTTTTTCGTTTTTGTCAACTATCACCTCCTTCAGTTTCAGTTTTTTTCCGGCCACAATTTATAAAAACAAAAATGTGTTACAACACTTTAATTAAACAGTTCCCGTCAAGGTTTGACAGGAGCTGCGTTCTACCAATTTTGTTGGCATCTTATGAATCTGCTCTTCAAGAGGCTCATTATTAATCAACTTGATAAGCATTAGGATTGCAATATGACCCATATCAGCCAAGAACTGATCAACAGTCGTAAGGCCCAGGTACTTGGCCTCTGAAATATTGTCAAATCCTACTACTGATAATTCATTCGGGATTTGCACACCTAATTCATCAGCAGCCTGATACACGCCGATTGCTGACTGGTCATTGGCTGCAAAGATTGCCGTAGGTGGATTGTCCAACGTAAGTAATTGGGTGGCATACTTATATCCGCCTTTTGCAGAAAAATCACCGAGAGTAATCAACGTCTCATCAAGATCCATCCCGGCATTCTTAAGTGCAGCCTGATACCCCTCTAATCGGCGTATCGCGCTTCCAATTTCCGGTCGACCGCAGATAAAACCAATTCGTCGATGCCCTAGACTCAAAAGATAATTCATAGCATCTAAGGCACCCTGATAATTCGTTCCCTGGACAGATGGATAGTTGGGATTAACCACATGGGGATCCACAGATACGATTGGAGCATCGGTAATAAAGTCTGCCGCTGCAGAAGCGACGATGATCAATCCATCGGTAATGGAATTGTTCAGGAGAGAAACATAATGTTGTTCATGTAATGCCGTGCCGTTTTTATGAATATCCCCCGTTGTATAAACCAATAAATCAAACGTTGATTCTGCGATGGCGCGATTGACGCCTTTCATGATTTCAATCGAGTAGGGAAAGCCAATGTCAGGTACAACAAGCCCGATCAAATTCTTTTTGCGGCTACGCATACTTCGCGCGGCCAGATTGGATGTGTATCCCAATTCATCAATGACAGCAAGAATGCGTTCCTGTGTATCGCTGGCCACATCAACTTTCGCGTTCAATACACGCGAAACGGTAGAGACAGATACACCCGCCGCCTGAGCAACATCCTGGATTGTTACCGAGCGTCTTTTCATTGTCATATCGAAATGGGCGATTTGCTGAATACGTTACCGGTATCCTTGCCGGTATCCTTGCCGGTAACGTTACCGACCCCTAATATTCTTGCACATTCTGCGGCGCGAGTCAAGTAGATTTTTTCGTCCGAAGGAGGTTGTCCGGTGTCTGTATGAAGGCGGTGCACCCCATTTCTTGGACACTTTTTGGGCATCGGAATTGTGATGCTAC
>SOJU01000286.1 GCA_004376465.1 Anaerolineales bacterium
CGTTGGAACCTAGAAATCGCGCCCGCGCGACCATAGATGATGTTGCAGTGAAGGCCGGTGTTTCAATCGCCACCGTCAGCCGGGTCATTAATCAGACCGGTTTGGTTGCCGAGAAAACCAAAGGACGAGTGTTAGCGGCAATCGCAGAGCTGAATTATCGCCCCGCCACGGCTGCTCAAGTTCTAGCCAGTCAAAAAACCAACACAATTGGACTATTCTTATACGAGATTAATGGAGAATTCCTTTCCCTAATTATCAGGGGGATAGAAGCCGCTGTCCGCGAAAACGGGTTTGGGCTATTGATATATTCCACTCTAAGTCCAGACGCCCATGATTCCACCAAGGCTCTGCCTATGGGTGAGCATAATACGGATGGGTTGGTTGTTTTTGTTGGCAGTCTTTCGGATCGTGAGTTACGTCGTCTGAATGATATTGGGTTTCCGGTCGTTTTGATGCACCACTCCCCCCCAAAGGGCGTAGAAATTCCTAGTGTGATGATTGAGAATAAACTTGGCACACGGAAGATGATCGACCATCTGATTCAAGAGCATGGCTGTCGACGCATAGCCTTTTTGGCCGGACCAGAAGATCATGAAGATTCCTATTGGCGCGAAAGTGGCTACCGAGAGAGTCTCGCTTCGCACGAAATCCCCATTGATCCCGAATTAATTGGAATGGGTGGGTTTAACAGGGACCAGGCTGAAGCTGTAACCGAGAAGTGGTTGCGGGATGGAGTTCAAATTGATGCCATTTTTACTGGGGATGATGAAGCTGCAATCGGCGTATTGACTGCACTAAAAAATGCCGGGAAGCACGTGCCCAATGATGTTGCTGTTGTCGGATTCGATGATATCTATCTTGCCCAACACCTCACGCCTCCGCTTACCACTGTGCGTGCACCTATCGAACAAGTCGGTCGCGAGGCGATCAAACTCTTAGTGCAGTTGATTAATGGCGACAAACCCGAACCCATCGTCCTCCTTCCTACAGAGCTGGTCATTCGTCAATCCTGTGGTTGTAACCAGTAAATAAATGCAAGAAAGGCCGCGAGGGACAAACCTTAACACAGTAACCAATATGTAAGCGCTTACAGCGAAAAGTCTTATCCATCTACTACCCTGGTCGAATCGACTAAGAGAGGATCGCGAAAACGCTCCTCAAATTGAAGGAGGCCCCTATCGAACAGAGATCCCATGAAGTCTCAGAAAGACCCACTATCGGAACATGAATAAGGAGAAGAACGATGCGAACAAAACCCTTTTACATCCTGCTTGCCCTACTGGTCGCTGCAAGTATGCTGCTGACCGCATGTGGCGGAGCCGCTCCAACGGAAGCACCTGCAGTGGAAGAACCGGCTGCGGAAGAACCGGCTGCGGAAGAACCCGTTGCAGCGGAGAAAGTTCAGATCCGCTGGTTCATTGGCTTGGGTACTGGCTCACTTCCGGAACATCTCGAGGGACAGGAAGCGGTTGTCGAGCGCTTCAATTCGACCCACGACAATATCGAGTTAATCATGGATATCGTGACGAACGAAGAAGCTCCTGACCAGTTGAAGACCCAGATTGCGGCCGGAAACCCGCCTGACATCATCGGTCCAGTAGGGTGGAGCGGCACCAATGAATTCGCCGGTCTGTTCCTCGACCTGGCGCCCTACCTCGGAGACTTCGATTGGAGCGACTTCGATGCGGAGTCCATTGATGCCTACCGCATGGAGGGAGAGGGGCTGCTTGGACTTCCGTTTGCGGTCTTCCCCTCGATGTTGTACTACGACCGAGACCTGTTTGACGAAGCTGGGCTCGCCTACCCACCCCATAAGTACGGGGAGGCGTACGCCGATGGAGATCCGTGGACAGTAGAGAAGATGGAAGAACTCGCCATGATACTCACTGTCGATGTGAACGGCAACGATGCTAATAGCCCGGAATTCGATCCTGAGAACATCGCCCAGTTCGGTTACCACACCCAATGGACTGATCCTCGTGGGCAGGCAGCCGCTCTTTTCGGCGCCGACAATGTGGTCGATGAAAACGGTGATGCGTACCTCTCAGAGCTTTGGCGCGAAGCCTTCCGCTGGTACTATGCGGGTTTCCATGAGAAATACTTCATGCCCGCTGCCCCCTACCAGGAGAGTGACCTCCTTGCAGCCGGCAATCCTGGCGACTCCGGCAACGTAGCGATTACACACTGCCACCTGTGGTACACATGCTGCAATACAAACGTGCCAAACTGGGATATGGCCGCGGTTCCTGCTTACAATGAGGCCGGTGATGTAACCGTTAAGTTACATGCTGACACCTTCCGCGTCCTCGAATCGACCGAACACCCTGCAGAGGCCGTCGAGGTAATGGTTTGGTTGACGGATGATGGCGCCGCCGACCTGCTGCAAATCTACGGTGGCATGCCCGGGCGCATCAGCCAGCAGGATGCCTTCTTTGTAGGAATGGACGAGAAATTCCCACAAGGAGTAGATTGGCAAGTAGCCATCGATGGCTTGGCTTTCCCGGATGTTCCAAACCACGAATCCAACTTACCAAACTATGCCAAAGCTTACGACCGGATTGGCGCGTTCCAGTCTTTGTATGAGGCTGATCCTACTTTGGATATTGACGCCGAGATGGATACGCTTGTGGCCGATTTGCAGGTGATCTTCGACGAAGTTAAGTGAGGAATTGAAGCAATAGACCTAAGAACAAGTCGTCACCTGTCAAAAAGAACCACCTGACGAAGGTGAGTGGGGTCAGCCCTGAGATTTGAGCTGGCCCCACGAAATATAAAGGAGCAACCCCATGTCGACGATGTTTTCAGAACTGTCGCTGAAGAACCTCAGGCTTAAGCGGCGCAAGTTGACAGCGTTAGGCCGCACCGAGGCCAAGTGGGGCTTACTCTTTCTCTCACCCTGGATCATCGGCTTCTTCCTCTGGAAATTATTACCGATGATCGCATCACTGATATTTTCATTCACCGAGTTCAATCTCCTCCATCGAGAGGACATGCATTTTATCGGACTTGAAAATTACAGGCTCTTTTTTAATGATCCTCTTGTAGGTTCAGCCGTAAAGGTCTCCCTTTCTTTTGCGCTGATCGCTCTGCCAATTGGAATCGCTCAGCCCATATTGATGGCTGCGATGTTGGTCGACGGGCGTCTCTGGGCCAGGCGGTTTTTCACGACCATGTTCTATATGCCAAGAATCGTACCTCTTGTATCCGCAGTCTACATTTGGGCGGGCGTCATGAATGCCCGCACAGGCTGGTTCAATCTCGCTCTGGAATCCGTGGGAATTCCTGGTCCTGATTGGTTATATTCCGTAACCTGGATTTATCCTGCTCTCGTCATCATTGGGCTGTGGGGAGTAGGGGATATGTTGTTATATACAATGGCGACGATGCAGGGCATCCCAACCGAGCTGTACGAAGCCGCGCGCGTGGATGGCGCTGGAAGGTTGACTACGTTCCGCCACATCACCCTGCCAATGATCTCACCGATCATCTTTTACAATCTCGTCCTCTCAACAATCGGTATCTTGATGTACTTTCTCGTTCCATTTGTTCTCAAAGGTCCTACCGGGGATCCCGGGAATTCCACGTGGTTTTTCGGTATGTATCTATACAAGTCAGCCTTTGCTTACTCCAACATGGGTTATGCCTCCACCATGGCCTGGATGATGTTCTTGTTCGCCATCGTAGTAACGATAATCCTCTTTTCAACCGCCAAGTACTGGGTCTATTACGCAGCCGAGGAGGCATAACGATGGCGACCAAAACAACGATATCACCGAAAATACGATCGTCATCTACCTTGAATAAACGGACGCGTGGATTTATGGCGAAGGCTACGCTCACGCTCTTCACGTTGACGTTCCTGCTGACATTCTTATCCCCGTTTGGATATATGACTGTAACAGCGTTAAAAGACAGAACAATGATTTCTAATCCAGATGTCTCGATTCTGCCTATGCGGGAAGCGACCTATCCGTATGAGGGAGAGGAATATCCCCTCTATCAGGTTCCGGATGAGGCTGGAAATATCCACGAATGGGCATTGTACAAAAAGGGACGGGAAGAGAGTACTTTCATCGATCCAAATAATCTCGAAGCAGGTCCATTTCAGTGGCAAGGTAAATGGCGTACGCTGGAACCTGTTCTATATTTTAGCCCGGTTTGGGGTAATTTCACGTCGGCATGGGAACAGTTGAATATGCCCCTCTTACTGCGTAATACCATCATCATAGCAATCATGGGATCGATCGGCACTTTGCTCTCCTGTACGGCGGTGGCATATGGATTCTCACGCTTCTACATCCCTGGCAAGAATATCCTGATGATGCTTCTTATCTCGACGATCATCCTCCCGGAATTCGTAACCATCATACCGACATATGTCGTTTTTCAAC
>SOJU01000117.1 GCA_004376465.1 Anaerolineales bacterium
TGCCGGCGAAAATCTACGCCAACGAAGGCATTGCCCAGGTACTTTTCTTTGAAGGTGATGAGGAGTGTAAAATTTCCTACGCGGACAAGAAAGGCAAATATCAGAAGCAGGACAGGATCATGCTGCCGCGGTTGTAGGTAAACTCATCTATATACACTAAATAGCTAACCTGCGTCTTATGATAAAAACGCCAGCGCGTCCAAACGTACGCACTGGCGTCTATTTTTCGTTTATTTCCCTGTTCAGATTTTAAACTCCCCCGACTCATAGAACAGTTCGCCGTCGACGATAATCTGCCCCCCATCACGCATGTCACAGATCATGTCCCAGTGAATCCCGCTCTTATTCTTGCCCCCAACCTCCTCAAATCCGGCGCCGAGCGCCATATGGATTGTCCCACCGATCTTTTCATCGTAGAGGATGTTCTTGATGAAGCGGTTGATGCGTTTATTCGTCCCGATCGCAAACTCGCCCACATAGCGAGCGCCCTCGTCGACTTCGAGCATCTCCAATAGAAATGCCTCGTTCTTCTCCGCTGTCGCCTCCACGACCTTCCCTTTCTCGATCTTCAGTTCGATGCCCTCCACCTCGCGCCCCATCTCAACTGCCGGGTAGGTGAAACGTATCCAGCCCTCGACAGAATCCTCGATCGGACTGGTGAAGATTTCACCGCTGGGCATGTTATCGACGCCATCGGCGTTAATAAAAGCCCGATCCTTGATAGACAGGGTCAGATCAACATTCGGACCTTTCACTACAAGTTCCTCTTTCCCTGAAAGCCAGTCCACATATCGCTGCTGCTCATCGTGGATCTTTCGCCATTCCCTTACTGGGTCATCGGTGTCTACAAACATGGTGGAGTAGACATAGTCCTCGAACTCCGCCAGGCTCATCTCCGCTTCCTGCGCATGGGCATTCGTGGGGAACATCGTGACCACCCATTTTAGTTCCCCAGTAGCAGTACGCTCCATATACCGATTCATTAGATCAGCCTGCGCCTTTGCGACACGGCCTTGCTTCGCTGGATCGATGCTGGTCAAAGCCTTTGTATTGGCCAGGCCGTAAAGCGAAGCCAGGCACTCAAATTCTTCAAAAGCCATTTTCATAACAGGTGAGACGAAGTCGAGTTGATCGTCGTTGGATTCGGAAAAACGTATATATTGGCTACCAGGGAAGAATGGAAAGAGATGCGGATACCCACCCGCGTGGAGTACTTCACGCTGGACTGCCAACATCAACGTCTCGCTTAATGTGCTGCCAATAACAGCCACACGTTCCTTAGGTTTCACGCTCAGGCAGTACTCGACGATTACTTTCGCTAGATTTTCAACACGATAGTCAGCCATTCATATTCTCCTCCACGTAAATTTCAGTCACACCAGCAGGCTATACTTTAAACTCGCCTGATTCGTAGAACAGCTCCCCATCGGCGAAAATCTGACCGCCGTCACGCATATCGCAGATCAAATCCCAATGAATCGCGCTTTCATTCTTCCCGCCGATCTCGGCGAAACCGAATCCAAGCGCCATGTGGATCGTCCCGCCGATCTTCTCATCGAAGAGGATGTTCTTAATGAAGCGGTTGATGAGCTTGTTGGTCCCGATGGCAAATTCTCCCAGGTAACGCGCTCCGTCATCTGTGTCGAGCATGCTGATCAGGAAATCCTGGTTCTTCTCAGCGCTCGCCTCCACAACCTTACCCTTAGCAAACTTTAACTCTACACCTTCCACCTCTCTGCCCTGGCGGATCGCCGGATAGGTGAAGCGCACCCAGCCATTCACCGCGTCCTCCACCGGACTGGTGAAAATCTCGCCGCTGGGCATGTTCTTTTTCCCATCCGAGTTGATGAAATCCCGACCTTCAATCGATACTTCCAAATCCACATTCGGGCCTTTCACCGAGAGCAGCTTCTTGCCCTTCAACCAGTCCACGAGCTTTTGCTGCTCATAGTGAATCTTGTTCCACTCGGCAACCGGATCATTCGTATCAGAGAATGTTGTGCCGAAAACGTAGTCTGAAAATTCCTCGAGGCTCATCTCCGCGTCCTGTGCCACGGCCAGAGTTGGGTACAGGGTTATCACCCAGCGTAGGTCGCCGGCAGCCGCGCGCTGCCGATAGATCTTTGTCACCTCTGTGTAAGCCCGTGCCCGCATTTGCTGCTTCGCCGGATCGACATTGCTCAAACGGCGTGTGTTCGACTGGCTCTGGAGAACAACCATCACATCGAATTCTTCACGCACCATTTTGTCAAAACGATTGACGTGCTGAATCTGATCGTCGTTCCCTTCCGTGAAGAGGATATATTCCAGCGCTTCCGTCTCGGCGCGTGAGCGCAACCCTCCAAACAGAACGTACGGATACCCACCGGCTGCCAGCGCCTGGCGGTAGACCTCCTCCGCCAGCGGCAGCGCCACCGGTTGGGTGAGGATGCCGACATAATCCCCGGGTTTAACCGCGGTGGAGTAATGGACGAGGGTTTTGGCGAGGTTTGTTAATCGTAAATCAGCCATGAACTGTTTCTCCTTAAGAATATGGCGCGTTGCACAGGAAACCAGATTATAGTCCCACACATTCTACAACTGCCATCTTTAGTGGGTTCATGCATGGGTGTTAACGAAAATATCAATTGAAGTTTTCAGCTTTGGTTTTGGCTAGAATATGGGAAATAACTCATGAATCTCATGCCAAACGACAGACCAGGTAGGAAGATGTCCTGAGGTGGATTAGACCCTACCATTCACCTTCGAGCACACAACCATCATTCAGAAGTAGCTGCAATGAATAGCCCGTAGTACTCACCGGGTATTCGAAGGTTATCGTGATGTAGGTAGATTTTCCTGCTTTAATCGTGTTGTCGACGCCCTCGACCCGGTGCAGCTCGCCATCTCCCTCGGCGTCGCCTTTCCAGAGCACGAGTTCACCCAGTTGGATTTGTTCGGGCAGGCCGTTCGTCAGCAGCGGCCAACCGGGACTTATATCCTCCAGGTGAAAATCCTCCACGCCGGCATTATTGATCAACCAGGCCACTCTATCCCCATCCACACTTGGCGTATAGAGCGTCAAACCCGGGCATCCTTCCGATGTGATCGGCAGGGGCGGCGAGGTCGGACTCGGCTCAGGTTTACTCGTGGCAGTGGAAGAAACCTCCGCCAAGGCAGTCGCGACGTCCGCTGAAGATGTCCCCTCATTCGCAGTGGGGGTGAGCACCGTCGATGCGCTACCGCCCAGGCCGCGGACCACCACGAAAGCGGCGATTGCCAGGACGGGAATTAATGCGGCGACGATCCAGCCAGCGCCCCGACGCCGAGGGGCAATCTCGGGGGCTGCCGCGGGAGATGATACAGCTTGAAAAGGTTCAATGTAGGTAGTTGGGGCTGCAGCAAGGCGCTCGAACTCCGGAAGAGGTTTCCCGGCCAATGCGGCCTGGTAAGCCTCTTTCAAAGCCCTGACGCTCGGGAATCGTTTCTCGGGTTTTTTGGCCAGTGCTTTGAGAATCACGACTTCAAGGTCCGGTGGGAGATTGGGGCTGAAGCGGCGCGGGCGCGGCACCGGTTCCTGGATGTGTGCCAGGACGGTTGCCATAGGAGAACCCGATTCGAAAGGAAGACGCCCGGTCGCCATCTCATAAAGAATGACTCCCAGAGAATATTGGTCTGAACGGGCATCCAATTGTTCCCCTCTACCCTGTTCGGGCGAGACATACGCCGGCGTTCCCATCAGCATCGAGCCGGTGAGGCTGCTGTGCCCTTCGATGACCCGCGCTAACCCGAAATCCGTCAAGCATGCATTCCCTGAGTCATCCAGAATCACATTCGAGGGTTTGATATCTCTGTGAATCACACCATTCTCATGAGCGAAGGCCAGAGCATCCGCCAATTGGCCGATCCATTTTGTGCTTTCCTCGCCCGAAATTGCCCCACGCGCAATGCGCTGGTGCATTGTTTCACCACGGATCAAAGGCATCACAATATAAATGGTGCCCTTATACTGCCCATAAGCGAGGACAGAGACGATATTCTCGTGTTTGAGTTGGGAAACCAGCTGCGCTTCACGCCGGAAGCGTTTAACGAAACGGCGATCCGAACTCATCGTCGGGGAAAGAACCTTAAGCGCGACCTCCGCTTGAGAGTGTGTGTCGACGGCAAGATAGACCGTCGCCATGCCTCCCTGGCCGATCCTCTCGATGATCCGATAATGATCTAATGTCTGACCGATGAGTGAGCTCATATCAATCGTGTGAAAGGTCTGGGTCTTTATCGAACCTTCGTTCCGGATGAATACAGTGGATGTCAGAAAGCGTACCATGTGAAAGTGCACTAGGCAAAGGGGACAAAGGTCGGGTCGAACGTATCTGTGAAAAATAGAACTAGAAACTGACTTTG
>SOJU01000003.1 GCA_004376465.1 Anaerolineales bacterium
TAGAAACATTGTTTTCCAATCGATTTAGGTAAGCAATATCCACGAATAATCTGGCGCGTCAACTTGATCTCGAAAGCTGAGAACCGCGCATGCGAGGATTCATCCAATCCCTCCTGGTGATGTTTCCATCGTTTTTCTATGGCATCCGCCACCTCCTGATGAACCGCCTCAGAAGTTCAACCTGATCCTCCAAATGATTGTTGGTGGCGCGGCTCTAGGATGAGGAGGAGTTTAGTTTTTCACGCGCCGGCTCAGAGTACCTTGCGGCCGGGCAGCCAGGTTATATCCATCCTGTTATGAAGGCCCTTCGTCTCTCAAGGCGCTTCTTGACATCCGTCCGAGGATATGCTATATTTTTGTTAGGTGAAAACGTTTCTCATTAAATGAAAACCCACTGATATTAATTCAACCGACTTGATGGGAAATTCAACCACGATTGGATTGGGGATCATGCCGGTGGACGTTTGGGATCGTAACATCGGAATTATAACGACTTATACCTCCATTCATGCTATCAGGGCTTGAAGTACTCGAGCCCTATTTTATTTAAGGAGGTCTTCCATGGGTTCTGACAACGTGCTGGATCAAATCATCGGTTCCGGGGTTGTCGCCATCATTCGTGCGAAATCATCCGATCAACTGCTCGCGGCCGCAGAGGCGATCCTGGGCGGCGGCGTAAACACGATCGAGATCACAATGACGACGCCGGGGGCGATCGATGTGATCAAACAAGCTACCACGAAATTCGGCTCCGAGGTCATCTTCGGGGTGGGTTCGGTGCTCGATGCGGAGACAGCCAGGATCGCGATCCTGGCGGGAGCAAAATTCGTCGTAGGTCCAACCGTTGATGTGGAGATGATCAAGCTGTGTAAGCGCTATAGCGTTCCGGTCATCCCAGGTGCGTTCACCCCCTCAGAAGTGATCCATGCATGGCAGTCGGGGGCGGACCTGGTCAAGGTATTCCCGGCGAGTTTGGGGGGGCCTGCGTATTTGAAGGCGGTAAAGGCACCTCTTCCCCAGGTGAAGCTCGTTCCGGTGGGCGGGGTGACGGTCGAAAATACGGCGGAATTTATCCGTGCGGGCGCGGAGATCGTTGCCATTGGAAGTGCGCTAATCAATCAAGCCCTGCTGGACAGCGGGGATTTGGATGAGATGACCGCGCGGGCGCGTCGATTCCGGGAAGAAGTCGAGCGCGGTCGAAGTGGATAAGGAAAAGCGGATGATCGAACGTCAGGTGACCTTCCATGTACTTCCCGACAAAGAAGCGGAATTTGGGACCTTCTCCAAGGAGGAATACGCACCGTTGATGGCCGAGACGGAAGGATTCGTCAGCGCCAGCCTGTTACAAGATCAGGAAATCTGAGGGGATATGAATCTGGTTCGAAGATTTGAATCACTCGAGTCCGCGGTGGCACAGCGCGCTTCACAAGCTCACGAAAACCATAAACCACGACGCAAGTCGCTTTACGATGAGAGCGAGTTGACTGTGTACGATGTGGTCGTGTGAAGGGGATTGACATGCGCGAAGCGGGTAAATCCAATCGCTACAATATCCGGGTTGTCGATCGGGCGATAAGTGTGCTGAATGTGCTCGCCGACGGCAAGCCGCGCACGCTCACTGAGCTGAGCAAGGAAATCGAGATCAACAGCAGTACCACGTTCCGTTTGCTGGCAACCCTCCTCAGTCATAACCTCGTTCAGCAGGAGGATTCTACCGGGCAGTATCGTCTTGGCTTGGCGTGCCTGGAGTTGGCCCGGGCTTACAACACGGGTGATGAGATCCGCCGCGCCGCACTTCCCGTGCTCGAAGCACTGAGAAACGTGACCAAAGAGACCGTGCATTTGGCCGTGCTGGATGAACTGGAAATCATCTATTTGGAGAAGCTTGAAGGTCTGCATGCGATCGGACTCATGTCCTCGCGCGTCGGTCGACGCGCGCCCGCGTACTGTACCGGGATCGGGAAGGTGCTGCTGGCACAAATCGATTCCGATCTGGTCGCATCACAGCTGAAGAATATCACGCTCAAACAATATACCGATACGACCATAGTCGACGAGGGAGAGCTATTAGCGCATCTTGTGCTCGTGCGGAACCGGGGGTATGCCCTCGACCTCGGCGAGCACGAAAACGATGTCCGTTGTGTGGCTGCGCCAGTCTTCGATCAAACCGGGAAGACTGTCGCGGCGATCAGTGTTTCCGGACCGAAAGATCGTATCGACCCCACCGAATCGAATCATCTGCTCATCGAGCAGACCACGGAGGCAGCCCGTACCATTTCCGGCCAGCTTGGATATCAGAACACAATAACATCATCAAGGGAGGATCAGAATGCGGAAGATCATTAACCAGCGCGAGGTCGAACCCGACCCCGAAATCCTGGAAGGTTTCAAGGCATTACTCAAGGTGTACAGCCCCTCATGCGTCGTCGCGGATGCCCAGGAGCGAGCCGGTGTCATGCGAAGCTACATGAAGCCCATCGATAAAAAGACGCGCTTCGCAGGTCCAGCGCTAACGGTGCGAATGGAGCCCGGGAATCAGGTGGACTGCCTGGATGCATTATCCGTGGCACAGAGCGGCGATGTGATTGTGGTGGATGCTGCAGGTGAGACGGAAACTTCGATTTGGGGGGGATTGATGGCTGGATTGTGCCAGATCAAGGGAGTCGTCGGTGCTGTTGTGGATGGCGCGATCCGGGACACCGATGAGACCCGCGATCTGGGTTTCTTCATATTCTCGAAGGCGATCGTCCCGCGCTCCACGCACACCCCTGTTTCAGGTCGCATGGAACCGATTGAGATCAACGTGCCCATCCAGTGTGCCGGAGTGATCGTAAACCCGGGTGATATCGTGATCGGGGATGAGGTCGGTGTGACGGTGGTGCCGCTGGAAGATGCTGCGGATGTCTTGGAGAAAGCCAAAACACAGGCCGAGCTCGAGGAGAAGACCCGGGCGCGCATCAAGGAAGGGAAGACTGTCGAGGAACTCCTGGAGGAGTTTGGCAGGCTTTAAGAGAATGCTCTTCCCTGATCGTGTTGTCTTCGATTCTTCGCGGCGCCTAGATTAATGCCCGCAAGGAGACGGACGGATGGCTGAGAACGATTCATTACGCGTACAACATCTGCAAGAAAAGATGCGTGAAGCAGGCTTGGATGTCCTGATCTGCCGATTGCCCGAGAACGTCGTTTATCTTACGGAGACCTGGCCTCATCATGGCATCTCCGTGGCCGTGCTGCCCAAGGAAGGCCGACCAACGCTCTTCATTCCCGAGGTGGAAGCAGAATGGGGCAATCGCGATTGGGCGGAGGTCGTGCCTTTTGGCTGGGCGCTCCTGAAAGATCAGGATCTCTATGTGAGTTACCGCCAACTGCTGGGAGAGGTCAGCAGCAAGCTTGGCTTGGGCGGGGCCAAGGTTGGTGTGGAGCGCGGTCTGGAAATTGTAGGGGCGACCTACCGGCATGCCGAACCCATCCTGCCCGCGGCTCCTTGGTGGGAGCTTCTGCGTGAGGTCTTCGCAGATGCGGAATTGGTCGATGTGACTGATCTAATGCAATCCGCGAAACTCATCAAGACGGAATACGACCTCGCCCGCCTGAAAGTAGCCAATGAGCTGGCCGAGATCGGCGCCAATGAATTCCTCAAGACAGTGGAACCCGGCATGTCCGAGGTGGCGATCAGTGCGCTAATCGAAGGGACCATCCGTGCACGAGGCGCCGGGTATAAGGGTGCAAGATTGGTATGGGCGGAAGCCGAGGTCGCCTCGGGCCCTGTAAACACAGCCAAGGCCAATCTGCTCATCCCCTCGACCGATCGGGTGATCGAGGAGGGGGATCTGGTGATGGTCGAGATGGCCACCGTGATGGATGGCTATTACTCCGATCTGACCTTTATGGCGGTGGCAGGAGAGCCGAACGATCGGCAGCGGGAGGTTCACAACAAGGTCCTTGAAGCTCAACAGGCTGCCAGCCGGCAATTTGTGCCAGGGAATTCCTACGAAGCACCTGATCGCGCCGCGCGTAAGGTTCTCGATGATGCCCAGCTGGGGGAGTATTTCGTGCATGTCACTGGCCATGGTCTCGGTTTCCGATTCCACGAATCGACCCCCTTTCTGATGCCCGGTGCCACTGGCACGTTGGTGGAAGGCATGGTCTCAAGCGTGGAGCCGGGGGTCTACATCCCCGATTTTGGTGGCATCCGAATTGAGGATGATGTTGCCGTGGGGAAGGATGGCCCTGTATTCCTTTCCATGTCCCGCAAACCCTGGTAGGTGAGGGACAAAAGGAAGGAAGAGGACGATGGGTAGCGAATCTCTTCGCTGGTCAATAACACAAGACGATCTGAGTAAATATGCAGATAAGGAGTCTGTGTTCGTCACCTTCGGTGAAACCATGCTGCGGGACACGCCCGCGGACTCGCAGCGAGCCGAGATGTCGCGGTTGATGCACATCTCGCTGGCAGGCAGTGAGATCACCCTGGCGATGCTGCTTTCCCGATTCGGCATCCCCTCAGCCTACGTCACCCGTGTGCCGGACAATCCTTATGGCTGGCTGTTGCGGGATACCGCTCGCGGGCAGGGGTTGAACACGGACTTCATCGCCTGGGCACCGAAGACCGAGCCCATGGGCAGGTTTATCTACGAGATCGGGCGTACGCCAAGGAAGAATACGGGCTGGTATCAGCGTATGTACTCAGCAGCCAGTCGGCTGGATGCCGGCATGGTCGATTGGAAAGCTGCGTTGAAGGATTGCGAGCTGTTCCACACCTCGGGTATCTCCTTCGGTTTAGCCGCGCACAGTGGGTATGATCGTAATTACATGCTCCACACCTTCGAGGAGGCCATTGGCGCGAAACCGTCCGGCTGTCTGGTAGGGATGGACTTCAACTACCGGGCGACGCTCTGGTCGAAGGAAGAATGTACAAAAGTGATGACGCCGCTGATTAAAGATCACATCGACATCTTCATCACAACCATCGAGGACATGGCGAAGTTGTATGATTTTGGTTGCGGACAGTACAGCGCCGAGCAAATCGATAAAGGCGATATCGGCCCCCTCGAGGATGATGATATCCGGACCTTCGCGCAGGAGGTTGGCGAATACTTCAACACCAAGATCGTCGCCATTACAATCCGCTACCCTGACACCTTCGAACAGCACCGTTGGGAAACGGCTGCTATGGACAGCGATGGTTTTTTCTATCGCTCCCAAGCTATCAAGTCTGTGGTGCTGCGCGACCGCCTGGGCGGGGGGGATACCTGGAATGGCGGCTTCTATTACGGTTTGATGACGGAAGGATTCAACCCAGATGGTATCGAAAAAGGAGTGCTGGTGGGCGACGCAGCGACTCGCATCAAGCAGACTCTCATGTTCGATTTGCCCATCGTGACAAAAGCCGAAACCCAGCAACTCATGAAATCGGATGTATTGGGTGGTGCAAAGCGCACCGCCCGTTAAACCTACAAAATGGAGGATAACATGACTTACCCCCGATCTTTTTCCCACATAGGACTCTCCGTGCCAGATCTCGATGCTGCGGTGAAATTTTATTCCGAGGTCTTCGGGTTCTACGTCATCATGCCTCCGACTCAGGTCAACGAGGAAACTGAGACGGCCATAGGCCTCATGTGCAACGATGTCTTCGGTGAGGGTTATGGCGGGTTCCGGATCGCACATCTGGTCACCTGCGACGGAATCGGCATCGAACTCTTCGAGTTTCAAAACGCCGAGAAACCTGAAAACAACTTGGAATACTGGAAAACGAGTGTTTTCCACTTCTGTGTACAGGATCCTGATCTCGAAGGTTTGCTCGAAAAGGTCGTGGAACATGGCGGCAAGGCACGCATGCCCGTTCGGGAGTACTACCCCGGCGAGAAGCCCTATCGCATGGTCTATGTCGAGGATCCCTTTGGGATCGTATTTGAGATCTACAGCCATAGCTATGAGTTGACGTATTCAGCGGGTGCCTACCAGCATGAGGCAGAATGAGGTCTTCCGTCGTCACAAAAATCAAGAAGCTGGAGTTTAGGCGATGCCTCGATTCAAAGTCTATGTGAGTGATTACGATTATCCAGATCTCGATATTGAGCGCAGCATCCTCGAACCGATCGGTGCAGAGGTGATAGGCCTGCAGTGCAAGACCGGTGAAAACCTGGCTGAGTTGGCCGCGGACGCAGACGTGATCCTGCAGCAATACGCAAAGATCTATCGTGACACGATTGAAAAGCTGAAGAGCTGCAAGGCGATATGTCGGTACGGAACCGGCGTCGACATCGTCGATGTGCAGGCCGCATATGATCACGGGATGATTGTCACCAACGTCCCGGATTACTCCATCGAGGAGGTCGGCGACCATTCGATCACGATGGGCTTTATGCTCTTGCGCCGCATCCCGATGTACACACAAGCGACGCGCGAAGGACATTGGCATTGGAGTGCTTCGGGTGGGTCGATTTTCCGCTTCCGGGCATCGAGATGGGGCATCATCGGCTTAGGCCGTATCGCGCAAAACATCAGTCGCAAACTGGCTGTTTTCGGGTTCGAGGTCGTCGCCTATGACCCATACGTCTCAGCGAGCTTGATGAAGACGCATGGCGTCCAAAAAGTGGAGCTCGATGAGCTGTTCTCCTCCTCTGATGTCGTCAATGTGATGTGTCCTTGTACCCCGGAGACCCATCACATCGTGAACGCAGAGGCTTTCGAGATGATGAAGGAAACCAGTGTACTGATCAACTGCGCCAGGGGGAAATGTGTGGACAACGCCGCTCTCTACAACGCCCTGGTGGAGGGCAAAATCGCTTCGGCCGGACTAGATGACACGGAAGAGGAACCCGCCAAGCGGCAGGATTGGAAACCCGAGGACAACCCTTTATTTTCCCTGAACAATTGCTTTATCACCCCGCATTCTGCCTATGTCTCGGTGCAAGCACTGGAGGAATGCCGACATGTCGCAGCGGAGAATGCCAAGGCGATCCTTCTGGGAAAGGCACCGCTCGATCCGGTGTATCCGTAAGACAGAATAGGAGAGAAGTTTTAGCTCAAAGGAGGTGGATGTATCGAAATATGAATCGCTTGGCAAGGCAGCGAGGGAGCTGCTTAATGCAGCCATGAGTGAACGGTAGAAAGTGCGGTATTCATCTCATACACTTTACCGCCTCTTCCATTTGAAGCTTTATGGTTGTGAAAGCTTGTTTCGGTCAGCAAACATGCCAATAAGGAGATATACGAAAATGAAACGTACGCGAAGTCTAACACTTCTTGTGTTCATCCTTTTCTCGCTGGCACTCGTGATGGCCGGCTGTGCATCGCCAGATGCTGCGGGAGGATCCGGTGAAGGTGCGCCCGCCGGACAGGTGGAGGATCACAGTGAGGATGAATACATCTATGTATCCGCTATGGGGAACCTGGAGTTCTTCAACGCTCACAAGTATGGCTGGGAGTGGGCGGGTGATACGCTTGGTGTGAAAGCCAGCTATGTTGGTCCTGCGGAATATGACATGAATGCCATGGTTGCAGCTTTCGATCAGGCCATCGCCCGGAAGCCCAAGGGCATCGTGGTATTCGCTGTTGAGCCCATCCTTGAACCCTCGATTGAAAAAGCCGTTAATGCGGGAATCCCGGTGGTCACGATCCTAGGAGATCTCCCGAATACGAGCAGGCTGGCGTTCGTGGGATCCTACCAATACGACCTTGGTTTCGTTGGCGGTCAAAGATTAGCAGAAGCCATTGATGGTGAGGGTAAAGTCGCCATCCTCAGCCTCCCCGGCGTGGGAATGTTTGATGACCGCGAGGCGGGATATCGAGCCGCATTCGATGCATATCCGGGTATTGAGGTTGTGCAAGTAGGCGACACGAAAGCGGACACGGTCACGTCGATCAACACCGCCAAGGACATTATGCAGCGATTCCCAGACCTGGCAGCTTTTGCCGCGACCGATTCCACAGGTGGCATCGGCGCAGCAACAGCCGTTCAAGAGTTGGACCGTGTGGGCAAGGTGAAGATTGTCTCCATGGATCGCAATTCCGATGTTCTCGAAAAGATCCGCGAAGGCGTTGTCACGGGTACAGTTGCGCAGAACGATGCAGCGATGGCCTACTGGGCGTTGCTGACCTTGTACACCTACAACTACAACCAGGCACCGCTCACGACGGATAACATCGCCGCGGGCGTCAATCCAGGACCGAGTCAGGTTTACACAGCGGTTAACTATATTGACGAATCCAACCTGGATTACTTCCTGGACGCGAACGAAATCTACGCACCGTAGACATGCTAACAAGACTTCGGAAGACCGTCATGCTGAAGTGCTCAGTGCGAACGAGCATGGAAAACCGGGAATCTCCGAGATTACTTCCGAATCGGGATTCCGAAGTCTTTCTTCATTTAGGATTCATGTGAAATCAATTATTGAAGCTATTCATCTTTCGAAGAGTTTTCCCGGGGTCCAGGCAGTGGACGACGTGAGCTTTAGTCTGCAGCGCGGTGAAATCCTGGCGCTTGTCGGCGAAAACGGTGCAGGCAAGAGCACACTTATACAGTGCCTCGGGGGCGTTCAAAATCCCGAAGGAGGTCGCATTTATCTCGAGGGTCATGCGGTCGAATTTTCCTCCTCCTATGATGCGCTCCAGCTCGGGATCAGCATGGTGTTCCAGGAACTCTCCCTGGTCGATGGTCTGACGATTTCAGAAAATATCTTTGCCAACAGGCAGCCCGTGGGGAGGTTCAACAATATCCACTGGCAGGAGCTTCGCCAGCAAACCCGCGAGCTGTTGGATCGCTTCAATCTGAATCTTGATCCATCGATGCAGTTAAAGCGCCTCTCCATGGGGCAGAAACAGATATTGGAGGTTTTGAAAGCGATTTCCACAAAACCCAAGGTCCTCATGTTAGATGAGCCCACCTCCTCACTGACCGAGAGTGAGACGGCGGAGTTGTTCATAAACATCCGGAAACTGCAGCAGGAAGGCATGTCCTTCATCTACATCACGCACAAGTTAAATGAAGTGTTCCAGCTTGTGGATCGGGTGATGGTCATGCGGGACGGAAAGCATGTTGGCACTCGGGCGGTGGACGAGGTGACGGAGCAAGATTTAGTCGCGATGATGGTTGGTCGGGAGATCAAGGATATGTATGGGGCGACGAGTGCGCCATCGACGAAAGAGGAATGTCTTCGTGTGGAAGGTTTCTCCCGTAAGGGGGTCTTTGAGAACATTGGTTTTCGTCTGCATCGCGGCGAGATCTTGGGCTTCTCGGGGCTGGTCGGGGCAGGGCGGACGGAGATGGCGCGCGCCATCTTTGGGATCGATCCAAAAGATGCCGGCAAAATATGGCTTGAAGGCCATCCAGTGGAGATCGATCACCCGCAAGATGCGATCATGATGGGCATCGCTTACCTTACCGAGGACCGTAAAGTGCAGGGGCTCTTCTTGGATATGGCCATTCGCGACAATCTCATCGCGCCAGCATTGAAGAGCTTCACCAACCGATTCGATCTTCTCAACCGGAATAAAATTGCCGAGAGCGCCCGAGAACGCGTGAATACGTTCGGAATAGGCACGCCCTCGATTACACAGCAAGTCCTGAATCTTTCCGGAGGCAACCAGCAAAAATGCATGATCGCGATGTGGATGGGCATTCAGCCGAAGATCGTGATCTTCGATGAGCCTACAAGAGGGGTAGATGTGGGGGCGCGATCTGAGATCTACCACAAATTGCGCGAGTTTGCCGCTGGTGGGACCGGCGTCATCCTCATCTCATCGGATTTACCAGAGTTGATCGGCATGTGCGATCTCATCATCATCATGCATCAAGGCAGCATCACGGGAGAAGTCTCCAGAGCAGATTTTTCTGAAGAGCTGATCATGGAATATGCTGCCGGCATTCGAAATCATCAAGATATGGGAGTGCCTGCATGAGCGACCAGGAAATGGAAGCCATCAAAATCGAATCGAAATCAGGTGGTAACGGCGTACTTTATGCCATCAGAAGGATTACCGCGTTTCGAGAATCCGTGCTCCTCATCGTGATCGTTGTTTTTGCGATCATCATGACGGTGGCTTCTCCCGTTTTTATGACGCCGCTGAATATGGAAGCCATGCTGCTAGCGCTGTCGGTTGAGGCCACCATCGCTGTGGGCATGGTGCTGCTTTTAATCTCAGGAGGACTGGATCTGTCTGTGGGCTCTATCCTGGCTTTCACTGGCGTCGTCACCGGTCTGGCACTCACTGGGGGGATCGAGGCTTTTCCCGCCATTATTTTAGGTCTGATGGCGGCGTTGATGGTGGGGCTGATCAACGGTCTGTTGATCGCAAAGCTGAAGATCAATCCCTTCATCACGACGCTGGGGACTATGATCACGGTGCGTGGCCTCCTGCTCATCCTCGCCAGTGGAAGGGCTGTCCTTAATCTCCCCAAATCCTTCACCGTGATCGGTCAAGGACGATTATTCGGCATGCAGTACCCGATTTTCGCACTTCTTTTTCTCGTGGTTATCATAGATCTCCTCCTGCGGAATGCGCGTTTTTTCCGACAGAGCTACTACATTGGTGGAAATGAAAATGCGGCTCGTCTCACCGGGATTAATGTGGATCTGGTCAAGATCTTCAATTATTGTCTTGTGGCCGTCTTGGCGGGTGTCGCGGGGCTGATGCTCACGGCTCGTTTCGGTTCCGCCTCATTAACCGTTGGTTCGGGAATCGAATTGCGCGTCATCACCGCCTGCATCATCGGGGGGGCGAGCCTCAGCGGGGGGGATGGATCCGTGCTGGGGGCGTTCTTAGGTGCGCTATTCATGGGGATGCTGGCGAATGCCTTGAACCTGTTGGGGGTGGACGTCTATTATCAGAGCTTCATCACGGGCTTGATCCTGATTTTAGCTGTGGTATTCGATGTCTTGAACGAGCGTCGTAAGGCCAGCGGCAGTTGATCTTGAATACAGGTGTGTAATCGCGGCGAGTTTACTGATTAGGCTAGCTCCGGAGAGAGCTAGAACGACAACAGGTCGACAAAATTCGTGCTGGAAACTATCGAACATGGGAGGAGGTGGTTGCGGGAGATATCGCCTGAAAGATCCAACCAGCAAATTCTTGACAAAAAGATTAAATAATGGAGGATGAAGTGATGAGAATTCGAATCGTTGCACTACTGCTGCTTCTGGTTATCTTAGTGGTCGCGTGCGCGCCTGCAGCTGCTCCGGAAGAAGCGCCCGTGGAAGAAGCTGCGCCTGCGGAGGAAATTTCTGCAGAAGGTTACGCAGCGCCCGAGCCCGGCTTTGCTCCAGTACCCTTGGAAGCCGGCGCACAGGCATCATGCGCGGGTGTAGCCTATGATGGAACCGGTGCGATAATCGCCTACATGCCACCTGCCACCGAGTTCAACTACTACCAGGCGATCGGCGCCGGTATCGAGGATTTGGCGGAAGAATTGGGTGTAGAGACATTCATGTTGGCGCCACAGAGTGGGGCGGACATCGAGGGTCAGATGGGTATGATCCAAGATGTGCTTACCCAGGGCGTGGATGCGATCATCCTTTCCACACATGATGAGTTCGCTGCGGCTCCGCTCATAAAGCAGGCCATCAATGATGGCGTCGCGGTGATCATCGTCAACTCCGACATCGCCAACTTCCCGACCCCCGTGAACGGTGTCGTGGGCTACAGCCAGCGTAAAGGTACCTACAAAGAGGGTATGTACGCTATTGGCATGTTCGGCGGCGAGGCGAAGGTTGGCGTTCTCGAAGGTCTCCCGGGCTACCACTCCACCGAGCGCATCGGCGGATACCTGGATGCCTTCGCGGATTTCCCCGGCATGGAAGTGGTTGCCAGCCTACCCACGTCATGGAATGTTGAAACCGGCAACACGGCCATGATGGACTTGCTCCAGGCAAACCCCGAGATCGAGGTCGTCGTCACCGCCAATGACTACATTTCCATCGGCGCGGCGCGAGCAGCTGAAGCGCTAGGGCGAGAGGATGTAGTAATCTTTGGTAATGATGGGGACACCACCGGACTCGAGGACATTGCCGCAGGCAAATGGCATGCAACCGTGAATACGACACCCTATCTCATGGGGCAGGTTGCCTTGAAGGTCGCGATGGATTGCTTGGAAAAGGTCTATCCGGGTGGATGGGTAGAGACCCCGACGGTGATCGTGGATGCGACGAACGTCAATGCGTATCTGTGTCAACCTGAGAACCTCTTCCCGGCACCCGCAGAAGAGTATCCTTGTGAATAAGTAGGAAGGCAGCATCGGTCCAACCGTGCCCCGGCTGTGCGTTCATGAACACAGCCGGGGCAAAATATCTCTTGGACACGATCACTCAGGACGGCCATGAAGAATACAAAACCACCCTTGTGGGAATTACGAGAGATTTCGAAGGCATTTCCAGGTGTGCAAGCGCTGGATAAGGTATCTGTTTCGATCTTCGCGGGTGAGATCCTCGCGCTGGTTGGCGAGAACGGTAGCGGTAAATCGACCCTGGCGAAATGTCTGGCAGGTGTGCATCAACCTGAATCGGGTGAGCTTATTCACCAAGGGGAGCCTGTCGAATTCGCCCATCCTTTCGAAGCTCGTGAGAGGGGAGTGGCGACGATCTACCAGGAATTTTCACTTGTTCCTACGCTCAGTGTGGCGGAGAATATCTTCTTGGGCCGCTATGTTGTAAAGTCCAAGCTCACTGGTATTGATTGGGAGATGATGCGCCAGCAGACCTCCGAGATCTTGAACACGCTTTCGATCCAATTCGATCCCGATGAGGTCGTGCGCGATCTATCGGTTGCAGAGCAGCAGCTGATCGAAATCACGAAGGCGATGTCGGTGGATTCTACACTCCTGATCATGGATGAACCTACTGCGGCATTGGGACTGGCTGAGACCCGTCAACTTCATGAACTCATCCTTCGTTTAGCGGATCAGGGTCAGGCGATTCTGTACATTTCCCACCGGCTGGACGAAATTTTCCAGATCGCAGATCGTATCACCGTACTGAAGGATGGTCGCTGTATCGATACGCAGCCTGCTTCCTCGCTCGAGATGATGGAAGTCGTCCGTATGATGATCGGTTTTGATATCGGACAGCATTATCCTAAAGAAATAAACGTCACATCTGAGACTTGCTTGGAAGTCGATCATATTTCGACGGAAACTGGGGTTAACGACGTCAGTTTTGACATTAAAGTTGGTGAAGTTTTTGGCCTCGGTGGGATGGTGGGTGCTGGGCGCACGGAAATTGCCAATGCGCTCTTTGGCCTCGATCGCTTGACCGAGGGCAGCATCAAACTCTACGGCGAGCCCATCCAGCTCTCAAACCCCGCGGATGCGATCCATGCGGGCATCGGGCTTGTGCCTGAGAACCGCAAGGAAGATGGTCTCTTTTTTAATTTTAATGGCTCTCTCAATATTACCCTCTCCCGTCTGAGCTCCATCCTTAAATGGGGCTTTCTTAACTTGACTCAGGAGCATCAGACTGGAAAATATTATTTTGAGAAGCTAAACATCACTTCTTCGGGATTGGAACGCTCGGCCCAATTCCTATCCGGTGGCAACCAGCAGAAAGTGGTGATCGCCAGATGGCTTTTCTCCCAGGCGAAGCTGCTCATCTTTGATGAGCCCACCCAGGGCGTGGATATCGGCGCGAAGATCGAAGTGTACCGTGTAATCAACGATCTCACCTCGCAGGGCTACAGCGTGATCTTGATCAGCTCGGATTACCTCGAACTGCTGGCCATGAGCGATCGCATCGCCATCGTGCGTGATGGAAAAATCCTTCAGATCTCCCCTGCGAAGGAACTCACCGAGTATGAATTGCTGTCCATCGCTTCGGGTGCAGAGGGGAATGGGAACGGATGAACGACATCTTGGATTTCGCTGCCGCCCAAATTCGGTGGTGGGAGGAAGCGCGGACACATTTCTGCAACATAAGGTTTTCAAATTACGCTTACGTGCATTTGGCTCGGCCAATCTTCATGGTAGGAGTATGGGATGAATAATCTTGTGAAATTCTTTCGGTCCGCGATCGCAGGACCGCTGGCGGCCTTGATCATCGCTGTCATTCTCATCAGCTTGACGACGGATAGGTTCCTCACGACCCAAAACCTGATCAACGTCTCCCTTCAAGTGAGCACGGTCGCAATCGCCGCCATAGGCAGCACGCTCGTTATTCTGACCGCGGACATCGACCTGTCACCGGGTTCAGCTGCGGCACTGACGACCTGTGTGCTCGCCATCCTAGTCAAGAATATGCAGATTCCGTTGCCGTTGGGGATCTTATTGGTGCTGGTGATGGGCATCGGCCTGGGGTTCATTAATGGTTTCATCAGCAGCTACGGCAGGATCCCATCTTTTGTCGCCACGCTCGCCACCATGAGTATGTATCGCGGCTTGGCATTTCTGATCACGGAAGGTCACCCTATCTTCTCGATTTCCCCAAACTTGGAACAGATCTTCTACGGTAAACTGTTGGGGATACCGCTGCCATTCATCTATATGCTCGTGCTCTACGCTGCGGCGGCCATTTTCCTGAGAAGGACCCGCAGCGGTCGGGCGATTTACGCGGTGGGCGGAAATGAATCTGCCGCGCATCTCTCAGGGATCCATGTCAAGCGTACACGCTTGCTGGCATTTATCCTCGCGGGTCTGGCTGCTGCGATCGCCGGTACATTGATGTCGGCGAGGTTGAACTCCGGTTCACCCAACTACGGGGTCGGCTTGGAGCTGGCCGCTATCGCGGCGGCCGTCATCGGCGGGGCGAGCCTGGCGGGCGGGTCCGGGAACGTCGTATCCACGCTCTTTGGTGCGCTCACGGTGGCGGTGGTACAGAATGGGTTGAACCTCAACGCGGTGCCAGCAGCATGGCAGAACCTCACGCTGGGCGCCATCATCGTTTTGGCAGTGGGGGTGGACATGTGGCGTGGAGATATCGGCAAGAATTTGTCCCGCATTTTCTCCTTCAGAAAGGGGGATGAGAACCCCGGCCGCCAGCGAACTGCGAGTTGAGATAGGTTCGTTCGTAATGCCGGCCTCGTCCCAGGAGCATCCTAAGGGGGATGAAAGGGTTCCTTCAAAGGACGCCTCCTGATCTCGCGTATGAATTGTCCCGCGCAACCCCTTTCCGAAATGCGCCGAGTGTCGATAAAGGATGTGGGTGGACTTTCGGTGCCAGGACCGCTCGGTGCATGTCGCCTAGGTAATAATCTATCAAAGTCTGGAATTTAGCTTGACCCATTGTTCCCTCGGTATGTGATTTCATAACCATCGTATATACCCCATATCCAGCGTAAGTTGCCCGCCGTTGTTTGGAGTTGCTTGGTGTTGACTCGTGTTTTTTCCGTGAGATAAGACCCTCAGCCGCGAGAGTGTTTCAGGACCCTTTGCCGGAATCAAAAAAAGCGAATAAGGGTCCCCCACAAATTCTTGGACCCTTATTCGCTTTAGAGCCTGGAACCTTATCTGAGGCGACGGCGGGATTCGAACCCGCGCATAAGGGTTTTGAGGCTCCTTACCCAATTCCAGAGATTCATGCGAATGCATGGATGGTTCAAGAACTTCAAAGTGGTGTTATTGGAGCCATCAAGGGGAAAGTCAGATGTTCTGAAGTCTTAGACCAACCTGAGCACTGGCGTGATAATGCAGATAACCACACAGATTGAATATTCTATTTCTGCTCCATTATCGGAAACGCTTTCTTGGAACTCTGAGGGGGACATTACAGGACAATTGGTTGTAGTACACCCCGAATATTTGTAGCTACAGAACCCGCAGCTCAGTAACGGTCCGGAAGTGGTAACCGTAGATTGCCAGTGTCACAGCT
>SOJU01000147.1 GCA_004376465.1 Anaerolineales bacterium
GCGCCTGCATTCAATGAAGATGATCTCTCCTGGGTTGATTGGGATGTAACCGGCTTCAACGGATTGGAAATATGGAACTTCATGAGCGAATTCAAAGGGCTCCTGACCTCGCTGCCTCGCTCGATCTGGTATGCGTACAATCCTACGTTGATCGCCACCGGACCTTACCCGGATGTTCTCGAACGCTGGGATCGCCTACTCGCCACTGGTAAGAAGATCGTAGCCATTGGGGGAACAGACGCTCATGCCTCTCCCGTAAGTCTAGGCCCACTCAAACGAACAATCTTCCCCTATGAATTCCTCTTCAGGACAGTTAATACGCACGTTCTCCTACGGGAGCACCTGACAGGAGATTTCGAGATCGACCGTAGACGTTTGTTTCATGCTATTCGCGAGGGTCATTGTTTCGTAGGATATGACCTCCCCTCCTCAACTCGTGGTTTTCGCTTTACTGCCCAGGGAGAAAAAGGCGAGTTCGAAATGGGCGACACAACGGAGATTCGCTTTGGTGTCACGCTGAAGATCAGCGTCCCGAAGCGGGCGGAGATCCGCTTGTTGCGTGATGGCGAGGAAATTCATCGCTGGGACTACCAGGAGACCGCTGTGCACACGGTTAACCAGCCAGGGGTGTACCGCGCCGAAGCTTATCTTCCATACAAGGGCAAGTTGCGCCGCTGGATCTTCAGCAACCCTATCTACATCACCTCCAAATAAACTCCGTCAAATTTTTTTATGCCTGTACGTCAGGCGACTAAGACTCGCTCGCATGATATAATTACCAGCACATATGTTCGATTCCCGCGAGACCGCCGATGAATGAATTCCTACTGCATGCACCCTATCAGCCGACCGGGGACCAGCCGGAGGCGATCGAACAACTACTGCATGGTTTGGAGCGCGGCGACAAACATCAGGTGCTTCTCGGCGCGACAGGTACGGGAAAAACCTTCGCTATTGCCAATATTATCGCCAGAACACAGCGCCCTGCCCTGATCTTAGCCCATAATAAAACCCTGGCCGCCCAACTGTATGCGGAGTTCAAATCGTTCTTTCCGGAGAATGCCGTCGAGTACTTCGTCTCCTACTACGACTACTACCAGCCCGAGGCGTATGTACCCAAGCATGATCTTTATATCGAAAAAGAGACACATATCAACGAGGAGATAGACCGCCTCAGGCTCAGCACAACGGCCTCTGTGGTCTCGCGCCGAGATGTAATTGTTGTGGCTTCCGTTTCCTGTATCTACGGCATCGGAAACCCGGAGGCATACGGTCAGATTGTCATCAATCTGGAAGTGGGATCTCGCTATCGCCGCGATGCCCTCTTGCGCCAGCTTGTTGAAAGCCATTACGAACGCAACGATATGGAACTAAAGCCCGGGGTATTCAGAGTACGCGGAGACACCCTCGAGATCCTCCCAGCGTATGAGGAACTGGGCTTGCGGCTGAGCTTTTTTGGAGACGAACTCGAACGCATCACCCGCTTTGCCCCGCTAACCGGCGAACTCCTGCGGGACCTCCCCAAAGCAAGCGTCTTTCCCGCAAAGCACTTCATCACAGATAGCGAGAAGTTAGAGGCTGCAATTAGAGACATTGAGGTCGAGCTGCAAGATCAATTGGCTCATCTAAAATCAAGGGAGAAATTGCTCGAAGCCCAACGTCTCGAACAGCGTACCTTGTACGATCTCGAGATGCTGCGAGAGGTGGGTTACTGCTCCGGTATCGAAAACTACTCCCGCCATCTCGACCAACGCTCGGCGGGATCACCGCCATGGACGCTGATCGATTATTTCCCCCCGGATTTTCTCCTCATCATCGATGAAGGCCATATGACGATCCCTCAGGTGCGGGGGATGTTCGCCGGTGACCTTTCACGCAAAGGCACGCTGGTAGATTTCGGATTTCGACTGCCGTCAGCCCTGGATAATCGACCGCTCTCCTTCGATGAATTCGAGACCCGAATCGGTCAGGCTATTTACACATCCGCCACACCCGGACCCTATGAGCTCGAGAAGGCCACACAAGTGGTCGAGCAGATCATCCGCCCCACGGGATTGGTCGATCCCGAAGTCGAAGTTCGCCCCATTGAGGGCCAGATAGACAATCTTGTGGGTGAGATCCGCCGTCGGGTGGACATTGGCGAGAGGGTACTGGTTACAACATTGACGAAGCGAATGGCAGAGGACCTCTCCGATTACATCCTCGAACTCGACATCAAGGTCCACTATCTTCATTCGGAGGTCGACACCATCGAGCGCGTGGCAATATTGCGTGATTTTCGCCTAGGGGTTTACGATGTTGTCGTGGGGATCAATCTTCTACGGGAGGGCTTGGATCTTCCAGAGGTTTCTCTGGTCGCCATTCTCGACGCCGATAAGGAAGGCTTCTTGCGGTCTGGCACTTCCCTCATACAAACAATCGGCCGTGCCGCCCGACACATCAACGGTCGCGCCATCATGTATGCCGACAAGATTACCAATTCGATGCGCTTTGCGCTCGACGAGACCGAACGACGGCGAAAGAAACAGATTGCCTATAACGAAGAACACGGCATAGAGCCCATGAGCATCGTCAAAGAAATCCGCGATCTGACCGATCAAATCACATCACGAGCGGTCGCCGAACAAGCCGGAGAATACAGGGCAGTGACTCCTGAGACACTTCCAAAAGATGAACTCGTACGGCTCATTAATGAACTTGAAAAGCAAATGCACCATTCTGCGGAAACACTTGAGTTTGAAAAAGCGGCAGCCCTTCGTGACCAAATCTTCGAACTGCGAGAGGTGCTCGCCGAAAAAGAAGACCTACCTCCCTGGCAGAGGGCACGCATCCTATCCGGTGAAATCCGTAATTAAAAGGACAACTCCGAACATCTATGATTCGGAGCTGTTCCTTTCGTCTTGCAAATTGGAGCCAGCCAACTTCAATCCTGTAAGAGCTAGTCCTAAAAGGAGCTGCTGGTTATTCTAATTCCGTGCAAATTCGGCATTAGATACGCCCGAATCCTTGCAGAAGCTTGATGTAACTCGAGCGCTCGAAAGCTGCCGGCTCAACGTAGTTCTCAAGGCTTAGCGACCCCCGCAAATTCTCTAGCGAGTCTTCCCCGAACACCTCCACCAGCGCTTCAAAATCAGCGATGATCCCCTTTAGAGGCGCGATACCTTCTTCTTTCAAGAGGACCGAACAGACATTGGCAATATCTGCCCCGGCCAGGATTGCCTTCATCACACCCTTGCCGCTATGCACACCGCTTGTCAACGCCAGCGAGCAATCAACCTGATCGTAGAGAATTGCGATCCAACGCAGCGGAAGAAGGATGTCCTCCGGTCGACTAAGGCTGAGATGCGGTTTGATATCTTTCTTATCGACATCGATGTCCGGTTGATAAAAACGGTTGAATAGCACCAGCGCGTCGGCCCCTTCATCGGCTAGCCGGGAAGTAAAATTCGGTAAGGCGCTGAAGAACGGGCTCAGTTTAACCGCAACCGGGATGCTGACTTTCTCTTTCACCGCGCGGAGAATGTCCAGATAGAGTGTCTCAATGTCGAGCCCGAAAAGTGTATCGGTTGTGGGGATGAAGTAGACGTTGAGCACCAATCCATCCGCCCCCGCCTGCTCGATTTTCTGCGCATAATCCAGCCATCCGCCCTTACTCGTGCCGTTCATGCTGGCGATGATGGGGATATCAACGGACTCTTTAGCTTTGCGCACATGTTCAACATAGCTGTCCGGATCGCGTAGGTAATCCTGCTTATGCGGGAAGTAGGTGCTTGCATCAGCCAGGCTCAATGAGCCATCGGAGAGCAGATGAGAAAGTTCGCCCGTTTCGAGCGCAATCTGCTCCTCGAAGAGGGAATACATTACGACGGCGGAAGCGCCGGCGTCCTCCATGGCTTTGATATCGTCGATCTCGCGGGATAACGGCGAAGCCGAGGGAACTATCGGGTTCTTCAGCTTTAATCCCATATAGGTGGTTGTTAGGTCAGCCATGATGTCCTCTCCAAGAAATAGTGAGAGCCTGTAACGGCTCAAAGCGAAAGTTGTAATTATCCGTATCCTGGATGCTCAGGATCTTTCTCGATAAATTATAGACTTAACCCAGAGACGCGGCAAGAACTCTGTGTGTGGTAGTTAATAAACAACCCACAATTAATCATCCCGGCAGCTCAATTCTGAAGATAGCGCCGCCTTCAGATTGGTTTTCAGCGTGTATCGAGCCATCATGCGCTTCCACCAGCTTGCGGGTGATGGCCAGTCCGAGACCAGATCCTCCAGCCTGACGTGAGCGCGAGGGATCGACACGATATAAACGCTCAAAAACTCGCTCAAGATCCGGCGCGGGGATCCCCTCTCCAGTATCGATCACTTCCAAGACGACTTTCGACCTATGCGAGTCGAACTGCAAGCGGAGGGTCACATTACCCCCTTCGGGCGTGTAGCGGAGGGCGTTCGTGATCAGATTCCCCAGAATCTGTTCGACCCGAACGGCATCCACCATTCCATAAATCGACGGTTCCGGTGGGATATCGGCGATCAGCGAAATCCCGATTGTTTGTGCTTCAGGCCGATACGTTTCTACTACTTTCTGAACGAGGAGCCCCAGATCCGTTCGCGAAAGCTCAAGTGAAAGCTGTCCAGCGTCTGCCAGGGCTAACGTACGCAGGTCTTCGACGAGGTGATTTAACAGCTCACTTTGCTCCAAAATGGGCTCGATGCTCTCAACTTCAAGAGGGTGAACACCATCAATGATCGCTTCTAAGCGTGCCTTGATAACCGCCAGAGGATTGCGCAGTTCGTGGGCGATGTCTGCAGTCATTTCTCTCCGGCGATCCTCGGAGAGTTCCAGGTTCTCGGCCATCTGATTGAAAGCCATCGAGAGTTCGCCCACTTCATCGCTAGTGCGGATTTCGACCCGCCGACTTAGTTCACCACCCGCCACAGCCCGTGCGGCGTCGGTTAGTTCATTCACCGGGCGAAGCAAGCCTTTAACAAACAATACGCCGAGGAGTAAGGCAACGGCGCTAGCGATAAGAGATGCGACCCAGAAGGCGCGTTGAAGGTCTTCTAATAACTGGGTTTCCGGATTGGAAAACCCTAATCCGATCGGCGCTAGATAACCAACAACCTCGTTGCCCACTTCAATAGGGAATGCACTTGAACGCTCCGCCAGTGACAGCTTACTGCCCTGGCGGACGGGTGGACCAATAATGATAACTCCAGAGCCATCGGCGAGCAGGGTATTGCGCCCCCCCTCAGCTCCCTGGCCCTGGCCGGATTGGCCTCTCTGCCCCGACCCCTGCAAGATGGTCTGCACGCCTTCCCAGCCCTCATGATCCTGATAATAGTCTCCAAGTTCTTTCAACAGGACGGCGTACGTCGACTGCTCGCCGTGGAGAACGAACCCGCGCACTTCCCGTGCCGTTGTTTGGCTTGAGATGATGGCGACAGTTCCAATACTAACAAACGCGACCGTCAGGAAAGAAAAGAGTAGTTTCCAGGCGAGACTGAGACCCCTGGGTCGATTTGCATCACTCATCACGGAAGCGATAACCTACACCGAACACGGTTTCAATGTATACGGGTTTCTTTGGATCAGCTTCTATCTTCGCTCTTAAATTCTTGATGTGCGCATCAACCGTTCGCTCGCAGCCCTCAAAGGTTTCACCCTGTGTTGACTCGAGGAGCTGCATACGGCTGAATGCACGACCGGGTTGCGAAGCCATTACAACGAGGAGATCGAACTCTGTGGGGGTGAGTTCAACAGATTGATCGGCGGCGTTAACCCTGTGTCGAAGAAGATCGATCAAAATATCTCCACTTTCGATGATCTCCGGGGTTGTCACCGGTTTCTGTGTTCTGCGTAAAACAGCGCGCACCCTTGCTACAACCTCCCGTGGACTGAAGGGCTTGGTGATGTAGTCGTCGGCGCCCAGCTCTAGCCCGATCAACCTATCCGTCTCCTCAACCCGGGCTGTGACCATGATGATGGGGACATCGTTTATCCGTCGTATCTCGCGGGCCACATCGAGGCCATCCATACCCGGCAGGTTGAGATCCAACAAGACCAGGTCTGGCGGATTATGCTGGATTACAGAGACTGCAGCTGATCCGTTATCCACGGAATCGACACGAAATCCGGCCTTCTCCAGATAATCGCGGATAACTTTCACAAGTTCGATTTCATCTTCGACAATCAATATTTTTTGAGACATACCTGGGTTATAGTGCCTTTCGCAGTGCGTTGGCCCACCTACTATTGGCTGAAGAGAGAACGCGAGAAGCCTCCCGATTTGGATCACGGGAGGCTTCCCTGGTACAGAATGACCTATCTATCGGAGAAGCGACCTTCTGTTAAGCTGCAGCCCCGACCGCCCCTGCGAGCGGTAACTGCGTCCATCTTACCTTCTTCATCGCAGTCGAACGGCACGTTGTCTGGCATATTCTCTCGGAATGAGGGAATTTCAATCCCGCTTTCCAGAACTGCCTCACGAGCATCTTCGCGCACCGTCTGCATGATCTCCCACACATCTTCCGATGAGAACCCTTGAGCGAGGGCGATATCCATCATATTCTCGCCAGATTCTAGCATCGCCTCAAGATCTACTGGGTCAAGCCCGAGAGCATCCGCGAATGCCGCTATCATTGCGTCATGCATGACCTCTCCAAGCTCATCTGCCATCCAGCCATCTTCCCATTCCGACATCCAACGCATGGAGCGTTGAGACATGAAAGGTTGATTTTCCGGATACGTCGGTGGATCCTCGGCTTGTGCGAAACCCACGCTTGTCGTGACCGCTGCAGCCGTGATGACCACTGCCAAACTCAGACCTAGAAGTACTTTCTTGTAACTCATTGTCTTTACCTCCGAAGTTTATTGTGCGGACGAATAGTTCTGCACTTTCACAGGCAAAGGATATCGAGTAGAAATGAAGAAGCGATGAAGAGAGTATCGGGAATGTATGAAGGTTTTGGGGGTCGCTAACAAAATAACGCACAAGGTCGTCTTTCGACGACCAGGGCGGAGGGATTACGGGCGGAGGTCGCCCGTGTTAAGGTACGCTCGCATTAAACCACGTTATCCGACCTTTGGGGAATGATTGAAAGGTGTATGTAAGGTGACGTTTATCTGTATATATTTTGTGGAATTTAATGCCGCGGCACACCGAGGTTACCCCAACGGACTTCTCTTGGTTGAGAGCAATGGTGCTCAATATAATTGAACTACTGGACTCAAACTTACCGTCTAAAGAATCCCTGATTCAGCACCATACTTATTCCCAAATTGACCCTGATCTGCGATTTAGATGCAGGGTGAGAAGCCTTCATCGTATCGAGGCGACAATTTCTAAAATAACAGGGGAAGATTTACAATTAGGTGAGACTCTGAGAGAACTCGCCCAGTGGTTCAACCACGAGGAGATACTAAGCCTGATCCATCAGGCTAGAGACGAAAATGCCTAGCAACAAGGCTCAATCTGCTGAAGAAATACTCATCGTCGATGACAAACCGGCGAATCTCCGCCTCTTATCCCAGATGTTGGCGGATCGCGGCTACGTCGTTCGAGCTGTAAAGAGTGGCCCTAGAGCCCTCGAATCTATTCGCGCCACACCCCCGAACCTGATCCTGCTCGATATCAAAATGCCAGGTATGGATGGCTATGAAGTTTGCCGTCAGCTGAAAGAAATGCGTGAATCACGCGGCATCCGGTGATCTTCATCAGCGCGCTGAACGAAATTCAGAATAAGGTCCAGGGTTTCAATGTAGGCGGTGTTGACTACATCACGAAACCCTTCCAGTATGAAGAGGTTATCGCTCGCGTCGAAACTCATCTGGCGCTGCGGAGATTCCAGAAACGGCTCCGGAAAGCGAATAAACGGTATGAGAAAGAATTGAAACTGGCCGGCAGTCTGCAAGCGAACTTGATACCCAAACAAGCGCCTGCCATGCCAGGCTTTCAATTATCCTTTGTGCTTCGATCAGCACGAGAGACATCTGGAGATTTCTACGACTTTTTCCCACTCAATTCTGGCCATTTTGGGATTCTTGTAGCGGATGTCGTCGATAAAGGAGCTGCGGCTGCATTATTAATGGCCTATGGTCGAACCCTCCTACGAACTCTAGCGGAGGAGTTCCCGGAGTACCCTGAAGAGTTCTTAAAAACGTAAATCAACGCATGCTTTCCTATTCAGATGCATCACATTTTTTGACGGTTTTCTATGGGATTCTTGAACCGGAGAAGAACGAGCTCGTCTATAGCAACGCTGGTCACAATCCAGCCATTCATCTTAAAGCAGCCAATGGCGAAATGAAGATGTTAAAGAATACTGGAATGCCCTTGGTGCTATACGATGACCAGGATTGGCAGCACCGAACAATCCAACTGGATCCGGGCGATCTGGTGGTTATGTACACCGATGGGGTCACGGACGCGCAAAACCCACAAAACGAGCTTTATGGGATGGAACGCTTCAGTAAAACCATTCAAGAAAATAGGAAATGCCCACCCGCAGAACTTGAAAAGCTCGTCCTCGAAGACATCGATCGATTCTTAGACGGCGCCCCCCAACCGGATGACATGGCGATGGTCATTCTGAGGAAGGACGAATAGAAAAGCAACCGTTGATTGGCGGTTGCGACCGTTCAAGCCTCATGTGATTCTTACGGCGACACCCAGGCGTCCCCGCCGCGATTCGAACGCACAGCCGTCGGATTAGAAGTCAGGTGCTCTATCCATTGAGCAAACTGTAGAGCCTTTTACCCGTAATCACAAACAATTCTCGTTACCAACACCTCACCTCCACAGCTATAAGGATTGCACAACATAATATTGACGAAAATCCATCAGAAAACCACGGAGAGTTGATCCTTTCCTATCAAGGTAGCCTTTCAGAATGAGATCTACCGTGTAACGAAAAGAAGATTTTAGATGTAGTTGGACTTTGGTATCAATTTGAGTGGTGTATTATTGAGAGCGCATTTTTGGATTCGAATTCATCGAATAAGGCCTATCGTATAAATTGTGAAAATCAACGTATTAGTTGAGCATTTTATATCCATATGAAACGAATCGTTGAAATTGACATCCTTCGGGCATTCGCAACAGTTTTACTGCTGCTGCACCATGCTGGAATTTACCAATTTGAGGTATATGGCGTTACCTTGAAGGTTTTACTCAGAACCCAAATTGGCTTATCACTTATAGGGATATTCGTCTTCCTCTCGGGCTTTTTACTCGGCTATACCATCAAACATAACCCTCATTTAAAATTGAGGGACTATTATGTCCGCCGAGTTGCCAAACTTTATCCCCCGTATATCGTCGCGTTAATCCTGTTTCAAGTGCTGTTACCCGTTCAGCTTGAAAGCTCTGATTTTTGGATTCACTTGTTTGGACTTCAGATTTTGCTCGCGCCTGCTTTTTCGGCGCCCATAATCACGCTTTGGTATTTCGGCTTGCTTATAGCGTTTTTATTAATCATTCCGATTGGTTTGTACAAATGCAAAAATATTGGCTCTTCGATTCTTTACTTAATCGCAGTTTTTTTCCTATCCTACATCATCCATGAGAAGTATCAAATAATCGAAATTCGCTTCTTTTATTACTATTGGGTGTTCTCTTTGGGCGGGTTGATCGGAAGATACAACACGAAGCATACAAAGTTAGTGACAAATCCACTAAGTATGCTTGTATCCTCAACCATTCTCGTTCTAACTGCTTACCGATTATTTAGAAGTCAAAGTGCCTATTTGGTTGAACTTCACTGGGGTCATATCTCATGGGCAACTGCCTACATGCTTTCATTCATACACCTCACATATGTTGCAGCAACCAAGTTTAAGAGGTTCGGATGGGGTGAGAGACTGACGCAACTGATATCACGAGGTTCTTACTTTACATACATGTTCCACAGACCAGTGTGGAGTATCATGCTACTCCCTCTCCCGATTGCTGAGGGTCCCATCACGTTTATCATCCGCTTCTTTATCGGATCACCTCTCGTGATTTACTTATCAGGAAAATTACAGCCTCTCTATGAGAGAGCATTCGTTAGACGCTTTGGAGTTTCCAATAAGCCATCAACTTGAGATTAATATTGCGTAGTGGTTCCATATACATCAAACCCTGAGCGGTTTGTTATTCTGGAAAATCTTGATGGGGTAGTAAAACTTGGCGAGTGCATTTGGGGCATTAGCGATGCATACACCTTTAACCAAGAACATCCCCGCGGAGACGACTTGACCTTCAGCTAGCAATTGCTCGAATAACCTTTCACCCCTACTTGGGGCTATTTGCATCCCGTATTTGCCCGTACTTTATTCCGATTACTAAATTGCATACGGCGAACCTCAATATGGGCCGTTGCATGTCCTCCATCCTGTGTAAATTAAAAAGAGGGGGGCATATCCCCCCCTCTATGTAACCGGACTTTCCAATTAAGCAAGTTTGTGATTTTTTACGAAATCGCCCAGGACTCCTGTCAAATCAGGACGTCCGATCTCCTGAAGATTATAGTAAACACGTGTGGAAGGTTTTTTGATCTTGATGATGCGATTAAGATCAATGGGCGTAGCAATTATCACAGCATCACATTCAGTTTTGTTAATCGTTGTCTCAAGATCCTGAAGTTGCTGTTTGCCATATCCCATTGCCGGCAACACAATTCCGATATCAGGATACTGCTCAAAGGTGTCCGAAAGCCTTCCGACCGTATACGGACGTGGATCCACAAGCTCTGCAGCACCAAACTTCTGAGCTGCGACTACTCCCGCCCCAATTTTCATTTCACCATGGGTAAGCGTAGGACCATCTTCAACTACCAACACTTTCTTTCCCTTAACGATTGATAGATCATCAATGTCAAGTGTCGATGCCGCATCGACGACGACTGCATCGGGGGCTACCGCAGCGATGTTCTTCCGAACTGCTTCTATTCCAGCAGCGTCGGCACTGTCCATTTTATTGATGACTACTACATCGGCGGCTCTCAAGGTGACCTCACCTGGGTAATAGCGCAGCTCATGACCTGGGCGATGAGGATCAACCAACACCACCTGGAGATCAGATACATAAAATGGGAAATCGTTGTTGCCACCATCCCAAAGGATTACATCGCAGCCATCGGGGTCGTTTTCAGCTTCCCGGAGAATAGCTTCATAGTCTACGCCGGCGTAGATTACATTGCCGCGAACAATATGGGGCTCATACTCCTCCATCTCTTCTATGGTGCACTTGTGCTTCTCAAGATCTGACAACTCCGCGTATCGCTGTACTTTTTGAGCGACAAGGTCTCCGTAGGGCATTGGATGACGGATGGCCACAACCTTGAGACCTTTTTCCATCAAGATCTCGATAACCTTCCGCGATGTTTGGCTCTTGCCGCAGCCGGTTCGAACTGCACATACCGAAATTACAGGTTTGGTGCTCTTGATTTGGGTGTCCTTGGGTCCCAAAAGAACAAAGCTTGCGCCAGCAGCTTCCACAATCGCACTCACACCCATTACATGTTGGTACGAGACGTCGCTGTACGAGAAGGTGCATTCGTCCGCTTCCAGTTCCTTAATAAGCCGGGGAAGATCCTCCTCGGCAAAGATGGGGATACCTTCAGGATAAAGTTCGCCAGCTAATTCGGCCGGGTACTTTCGCCCCTCAATATCAGGAATTTGGGTTGCGGTAAAAGCGACCACGTTGTACGCCTCATTACCGCGGTAGTAGGTATTGAAATTGTGGAAATCCCTCCCCGCTGCGCCTATGATAATCACATTTCGTTTCGTCATTTTGTTCTCCTCATAATTTTGTTAGTCGGCTTGTTTAGCTTCCCAGGGTTGCTACCATCACTGCCTTAATCGTATGAACCCGATTCTCAGCTTCATCGAATGCAACGGAGGCTGGCGATTCAAACACCTCTTCAGTGACCTCCATGGACTCTAATCCAAATTTTTGATAAATATCTTCACCTATAGCCGTTTCGCGATTATGGAAAGCTGGCAGACAATGCATAAATTTCACATTCGGATTGCCGGTTTTCTCCATCGCTTCTGTATTAACCTGAAACGGTTTTAGCAGATTGATTCTGTCCTTCCAAACTTCCTCTGCTTCCCCCATGGAAACCCAAACGTCTGTGCATAGAAAATCGCAGCCCTCAACACCACTATCCAAGTCGTCAGTGGTCGTGATTTTGGCACCAGTTTGGCTCGCGATCTCTTGTGCTTTGTCGATCAATACCTGATCTGGTTGAAGGTTCTTTGGAGCCACAGAACGATAATCCATCCCCATCTTCGCTGCCCCCACTAGAAGCGAATTTCCCATGTTGTTGCGAGCATCGCCCAAATAAGCAAAAGTTATATGGTTGAGCGGCTTATCACCATGTTCCATCATTGTCATCAAATCAGCCAGTACTTGAGTGGGGTGGAATTCATTCGTGAGGCCGTTCCAGACAGGCACTCCGGCATATTCCGCCAGCACCTCTACTTTTTCCTGCCCAAAACCCCGATATTCAATTCCATCGTACATCCTGCCTAAAACCCTGGCTGTATCTTTCATGGTTTCTTTTGTGCCCAGTTGTGAACCCGTTGGTCCAAGATAGGTCACATTCGCACCCTGGTCATGAGCCGCCGTCTCAAAGGCACATCGCGTTCGGGTTGAGGCCTTTTCAAATATCAGGGCTATATTTTTCCCTGTTAATTTTGGCTGCTCGAATCCGGCGTGTTTTGCCTTTTTTAAATCAATAGAAAGCCCGAGCAAGAAACCGATTTCTTCGGGAGAGAAATCTAACAATTTTAAGAAGTGCCTATTTCGTAGATTAAAGGCCATTTGTTTCCTCCGTCATTAGAATCCTTGGGTACGTGGTTCTCCTTAACAATCCATTCTTCTGCTCCCGCTTGAGAGGGAACATCAAATCAAATTTGCTGGTAGACATCTGCAGTCGCATAGTGCATTTCACCACGGTATTGTTACCTCGTCTTGCAGAAAGGGCATTTCTTAAATGAGCCATCAAGTCCTGCATGCCTTTACAATAAAACAAACCCATCCCAGTCGATAAGATTAGAATGGCCCAATGAGGGCTGAAAGAAAAAGCTTCTTGGGAAATCACCCAAAGCCCAAGAAACATTATGCCGATGGATGCTAACAAAACCAAAATAATCTTTAGTTCAGGTCTCGTTGTACCGTCCTCTTCGCAAATA
Source organism: Anaerolineales bacterium (assembly GCA_004376465.1). Classification (GTDB taxonomy): domain Bacteria; phylum Chloroflexota; class Anaerolineae; order Anaerolineales; family E44-bin32; genus E44-bin32. The sequence goes on from SOJU01000147.1 coordinate 13,184, forward strand.
GCTTTTTCAGCCCGATGGTTCGGAAATACACTGGTGCCCAGCAATAGGTTTCTAAGTAAACCTGCAAGACCATTTGAAGCAAGTAGCTATCTGTTTATATGCAGGAAGTTCTCAGCTTCAATTAAGGATTACGCAAATTGCGAGGTTAATCTTGACCTCTCGGTGCACGTCGTTCAGTGGGTGCCAAACCAAGACGCTGGCTCTCAGGGTTGTCTTCCGCCTCTACGCCAATTCAAGATGATATTATCCGCCAGTTTCAAGTACCCAGTCGTTAAGGGTTTTGTGTAGATTTCTCAAATCGTGAATGGTTTGATGCAGATCTCCCGATCGCTCTTCACCGGATTGATGGTTGAACCATACAGCCCGTATACCTGACTTGTTCGCACTGAGAACATCTTCCTCGTAATTGTCACCGACCATAAAAACACTCTTTGATTCAAATCCAAGATCGAGCAAAACGAATTCAAAGAAGGCGGGCGATGATTTTTTATGACCATTTCGTTGATAACAGTACACTTTATCTACGAACGCATTCAGATCAGCACAAGCTAGCGCCTGTCGGATCTCATTTTCATTGGAATCGACTGCATTGGTTGCCAATGCGACTGTCCAACTTGATCTTAATATCGAAAGTGTTTCTTTGGCGTTTGGTAGGGTCTCCAGATGAGGCCACTTAACCATCGGCCCCTTATAATCCGGGAAAACACGCACGAGTGTGTCTCCCCAGTCAAATAGAACGCATCGACCCCGTGAATGTGCTAACAAATTTTTTAGCCAGCAATTACGCTTCTATCCTCGTGCTTCTTCGGCTTCTCCAAGCGCGTCTTCAAAAATCGCCAGACCTTCCTCGACAAGCTCCTTTGAAATATTTAGTGGGGGCACGAAGCGAACCGCGCTTGTCCCACAGCCGAGGAGTAATACACCCTTCTTGAATGCTCGTTGGATTACCTCATCCTGTAATTCAGGGTCGGGATCTTTTGATACCGGATCCTTTGCAAGCTCCGCAACAACCATCAGACCTTTTCCTTCAACTCGTACAATGGACGGGTGCCGCTTCTGGATTTTCTTTAATTCATCTATGAAGACTTCTCCCATTTGCGTCGCGTTCTGCATGAACTCCTCTTCGATAAGCTCTAATGTAGCTAGAGCAGCAACGCAGGAGAGAGGATTTCCCCCAAAGGTGTTTGCATGGGTACCAGGGCCCCACTTCATAATGTCGCTCCGGGCAATGATTGCTCCCAACGGCATTCCGCTCGCCAAACCCTTGGCAACACACACAATATCCGGCTCAACCCCCCAATGCTCAACTGCAAACCATTTCCCGGTTCGCCCTATTCCCGTTTGAATCTCATCGGCGATAAGCAGAATACCGTGCTTGTCACAAAGCTCGCGCAGTCGGGGCAAGAAACTGTCTTCAGGAAAGATGTAACCTCCCTCCCCCTGGATGGGTTCAACGATTATCGCCGCTACCTGGGTGGGTGACAGCTTTGTTTTTAATACAGTCTCCTCTATGTAATCAACACAAATGCAGTTCTTCTTGCATTCAGATTCCTCCCTATGATGAGGACACCGGTATGGGTTTGAGAATGGAACATGGGTAACTTCCGACGTAAAAGGCGAAAAACCAGTCCTTTGAATCGGTTTACTGGCCGTGAAGGACAGTGCCCCCATGGTACGACCATGAAAAGCGCCATAGAACGCGATGAAATGGGGTCGCCCTGTTTGATGCAGTGCAAGCTTAAGGGCGGCCTCGACACTTTCCGCTCCAGAATTGGTAAAAAAAATGCCTTTCTCCCCGCTCATCGGAGCGATTTCTGCCAGCTTCTCGGCTAACTCAATCTGTTGTGGGTAATAAAAATCCGTCCCACTCATGTGAAGGAAAAGGTCTGCCTGCTCTTTAATCGCCTTTACAACCTTTGGATGGGAGTGGCCAGTCGAAGTTACAGCAATGCCCGCAGAAAAATCGATGTAGCGATTTCCGTCAACATCCCACACTTCCGACCCTTTGCCATGATCTATCACAAAGGGATATATGCGAGTGTATGAAGGAGATATAACTTTCCGATCACGATCGAGATAACTACGCGCCTTCGGACCCGGGATATTTATCTTACTTTCTTTTTCTGCCATGCAAAAAAACCTCCATGTAGAGATAGTTGCACAATTATATTGCAAGAACAGTTTATCGGTAACCCTGGATTCAATTGCGAAGCTCAACAACTGATGAAAGCCTGAAGAATACCTGGTTTGGTGATTTGAATCCACGACTTTGTCTAGGTCGATTGTTGAGTATCTCCATGACGATTTAAGTTTCAGTCTCAGCTATTGTGGCGAAGCTGCACTTATTTGGAAAGTACAGGCGAACGAGACCGTTCATGTTTTCATTTGTAGGTCGCTCCCAAGGTGAGCAGGGATGAGCAAAATTGACATCAGTATTCAGCTCTTTCGCCGATACGCTCATCGTCAGCATGGAAATCTTGACCATCTCAAAGCCCCACGATCCTGACCTTAGAGGTGATTCTCAACAGGAATACAAAGCACCCCCGAAAGGGCGCTCCATTAAAACTCAGGAAGTTGATCCATACCGGCTTCTTTGGCTAAACCTGAAACCA
>SOJU01000236.1 GCA_004376465.1 Anaerolineales bacterium
GCATGCTTTCGATCCCGCGGGATCTCTGGGTGAGCATCCCAGGAAATGGTGAAAATCGCATCAACACCGCGCATTTCTTCGCAGAAGCAGAGAAAACAGGGTCAGGTCCTGCAGCGGCAGTCAGAACCGTCCACGAGAACTTTGGGGTGGATGTGGACGCTTACGTGAGGTTCAATTTCGAAGGATTAATATCTGTTGTCGATGCGCTGGGAGGTGTTCCTATCGAGTTAGAAACATCAACTGGCGGTCTGTCTCCCGGGATCCATGTGTTGGATGGGGAGTCAGCGTTGGCTTTCGTACGTGACCGGGAAGGAAGCGATGACTTCTTCCGCATGGCGCATGGGCAGATATTCATCGAGGCTTTACTACGAAAAATGTCCGATCCGCGTGCATGGCCTCTTCTGCCGGGAGCTTTTATTTCACTTATCCATCATGTTGATACGGATTTGGCTCCATGGGTCTGGCCACGTTTGTTGGTAGCAGTGTTACGCAGCGGACCTGGCGGAATCGACGCCCGAATCATCTCCCGGGAGATGGTCCAGGGCTTTACGACCGCGGAAGGCGCGCAGGTTTTAGCGCCTGATTGGTCAAGGATAAACCCCATTCTTTTCGAGATGTTCGCACAATGAGGATTGCTTCAGTTTCGAAAACATGATGCGCTGTAAGCCGCGTATGCCCTGGGCGCGGGAAAATGCATATCCAGGTTCGATCAGGGTGTAATTATGGGTAGGTCAGCGCAAGGACCGTTGAAATTGGCGTTCATCCCCTCGACCCAACCTTCGATATTTTGTCCAATATTACCCACACTCAGATCGATTTTCAACCAGCCATCCGCCGATTTTCCAATCACCATTGCATAGTCCGACGACGAGATCAAGTGAAGCACATCGGCGCCGTGCAGCGGTTCTGCAAGGAGCGGCGCGTCGATCATAAACATGTTGAAACATATACCCGGGGGAGGGCCGACGACGATGGGAAGAGAATCACAATCCCCTTCGAGATCGATGGCTGGCCCCTCTTGAACCCAGCGGTGGTGGAAGACGCCGATGTTCGCCGCCTGGGCGTACCCCGGATCGAATCCGATCCACCCATCCGCGGTGCGAGCGGTTGCATAGAGTGATATTCCAACTGGAAGATCGCCGAATGGCTCTGCTTGTAGACTCGGGCGGGTATAAGCGGTTATAGGACTTGAAGCTGAAAGCATACATGCTTCTGCTTGGGATATGGTCATCGAGGGTGCTACTATCGGATCAAGCTCTTGCCAGGTTTTTCCACCGTCGATAGTCTGTACGAGCGCAATTTCTTCGCCAGAGCGTGCGACCGCCCATCCACGTTCATGATCGATGAAGCTGAATTGACCCTCCCAGCTCACGATCTTCACTCGCTCCCAGGTCAGACCAAAATCCAGTGTATTAGAAATCTCCATCCCGAAAGCCCAGCCGAAGCCATCCGCTTGCATCGAAAGCTCGCCGCCGGGGAAGGTGCTCGTCTGCCATGTCGAGCCGTCATCCCGCGTTGAGTATACGAGGTCTGAAGTGCCACCACTTTTTAAGTGGCAAGTCACGATTAAGGTCCCTTGACCTTGTCCGAGGAGATTAGGGGATCGCGTTCTGCAAAGGCTGGATTGCTCAAAATGAGTGGGGTTGCCCGTCGGAGGGGGGAGGGTGAGCCGTTCCCAGGTGTCTCCTCCGTTATTAGTCGTCTCGAGGTAGACGCCGCCAGCAAGTTCGAATGGGCATTGGCTGGTCATCCAGCCGTGTTGGCTATCGAGGAAAGTGATTGCGGTGCGGTGGCATGTCGTCACACTATCCGGGGGTTCGGTCTGGACTGCCCAGGAATTTCCGCCATCCTCCGATTGCAGTAAGTAGAATAGATGGTGCCCCATCCCCACGACGCTCTCAACGAAGATCCACCCCGTTTGATTGTCGACAAATAACACGCTTGGAGGGTCTTCATTAATCTCCAATCTTTTATCGAGCGCACCTTGTGTCCAGTTTGTTCCCCCATCATCGGTCCACCAAATGCTCGCGGGAGCTAAGCCGCCGTAAAACTCGTCCGGATAAAATAGAACCCAGGCTCGATCGAGATTTAAGAAAGATCCCACAGCAGCTTTGCGCGCGGGGACGGTGGACTCGATGGGTTCAGGCGGAGTCACGTCCGCCCAGGTCTCGCCACCATCTAAGGTGCGCAAGACATGATCGCCTGGGTCTTGATCGCCGCCGATAGCCCATCCACCAAGCTCCGTAATCATATAGATGGATGTGATCGTTGCCGGTTCACCAGCCGTGAGTGGCGGGATAGGCGTCACATTTTCCGGAGCTGGCACCGTTGGCGGTTCACGCACAGGCTCTGGAGGTGTAGGGGAAGGGGTGCTGGTTTGAACGCCTTCAGCAACCGGAATTTCTTCCGTTGTCGAGGGTGGCGTATCGGGTGGAAGTGTGGTTTCGGGCGCCCCGCAAGCTGATGTGAGAAGCAGGAACACTAGCAGTGGGATTAAACCATGACGGGTTTTCATCGAGCGCTCCTCTCTCCATTTCAGGTGCCGAGCACTTTCTGGAGAACTTCTAGAACTTTTGTCTGATGATATCACCCATCAAGAAGAAAAGCAGGTTCCCCTCCAAATTGTGTGGTTAATCCAGCGAATTGACGCTGCTCAGATCCACCGGATAAATAAATCATAGAGGCCGACCCGTGCGTCTGCCCGCCGCCTTGAAGCAACCGGTTATCTCTCAACCTCCCGTATGTTCAAAACCATTGGGAGGTGTAGAGACGCAGCATGCTGCGTCTCTACAAAGAGGTGGTAAGGAGTGTGGTGTACCCACGTTCCCCTGGAGGGTGTATTGACCGGACGCAGAGCTTCCTGCCCCCACATATTTTCGCAACGTTGTAGACAGACCCTAGATCGTTCGAGCAGACCATGATCGGGGCCACTGGAATGATTTTCGATTCGCTTGTATTTTGTAGTTCTTGGTAGCTGGAAGGTGTTTTTGAAGGAGCTGTTTTTACGGCTTGACCTCGAAGCTATCAGCGCTCTTCTCGAAAGTCGGTAAAAGTTGATCGAACTTATCCGAAGCGGTCTGATAGCTAAGCGTCCAGACGTTGTCATTTCCAAGGATGATGTACATCAGCCTCTCTAGTCTCCTCAGATTTTCGAAACGAGTGTGCCCGGGCGCATCAACTCTAACTATTCGAGTTATCACAGCAGCACATCTGGGTATAGAATTGCGCCGCATGAATATTCTATTTGGTTCAATGGAATAGGCTTCCCAAGCGAGGATTAAGGAGAACGATATGCCTGGAGTCATATGTCCAATTCGCGGCGGACCCAGCAGTCAACCAACAATCAAACGAGCGATCTCTCTTGCCAAGGAAAAGAATCTGGATTTACATTTCTTACTCGTCGTGAATCTGGATTTCCTGACGTACACAGAGAGCAGTCGCGTCCGGCTTATTACAGAGGAAATGCACGAAATGGGGGAATTCATATTGCTCACTGCGCAGGAAACCGCGAGCGCGGAAGGTATAGCGGCGAAGGCTGATGTTCGCCAGGGAGATGTGGGCGAGGAAATCATTGGGCTGGCGCAGGAACTCGAGGCGGATTTTATCGTCATGGGCCGTCCACTAGGGGAGCAGGATGAGGATGTGTTTGCCAACGATCGGCTGGAGCAGTTCATCGAGCGCATCGAGCGTGAGAGCGGTGCCAAAGTTATCCTGGAAGATGAGGTCGATGGATGAGAGGATCGTTTCGCCATTTCACGCTGGCTGTCCTTCTTCTTTTAGCAGTTCTAGGACTACTCTTGCCCGGAGAAAGCATCCAGGCCCAAGAGGCGGATCCGGCAGCGCTTATTGTTGGCTTTGTGAAGGATCGCCAGGATCAACCCGTCGTAGACGCGAGGATTGTGTTGGCGAAAGACGACAACAATAATCCCTTAGCTGAGACCACAACCCAGGCGGACGGAAGATATGCTCTGGTCCTGCCGGATGAGTTCCCGGATACCCTTTCTGTGCACATCGAACGTTCGCATTTTCATGATTATTCGCTGCAGTTGAGCCCGAACGAGTTTCTGAAGCTCGATGCCGGTGAGACAATCGTAATACCGGATATCACGCTGCAGCGTTTAATCAACCCGGCGTTCTGGGTAGCGACCCTGGTTTTTGTATTGGTCCTGGTGCTGATCGCGACAGGAATCATCCATAACACGCTTGCCGCTCTCGTAGGTGTTTCGATTCTTTATGGGGTCAGCTACCTGGGCCCCATCCTTTCTGATGGGCTCTTTATTTTCGATTTCACGAGCTCGATGCGATATATCGACTGGAACGTGATATTCCTGATCATGGGTATGATGAT
>SOJU01000232.1 GCA_004376465.1 Anaerolineales bacterium
CGGTAGGTTAGTGGTTCGAGTCCACTCCGAGGAGCCTTTGCTCACTTCACAAATGCGCATCCTGATTAAGGGATGCGCATTTTATTAAACCACCTAGAACCAATCCGCGGATCTATTCCTGGGTGGATGAGCCAGCCGGAGATGTAGGAATCTGCAAGAAATCTTCGAGTACGTTGAGTCGATGGTGCGCCGAAGAGTCTATACGATCATAATTCCGCGTAGCTAGATATTCTTGAATCACGGGAAGGTTGAGACGCCCAGATAAGACTTGCTCGGGTTCATACTCCACCAGGATTTCTAAGATTTGATCCTCCGTAAGAACACCCGCAGCAATTCGTTTCTTCGATAGGACCGCCAGGTGAGGTGGGACCGAGAGCTGTGTGCGGAATGCAAACATGGGTCGATCTGTGTACACCCAATTCGTCAGATGAGCATATTCAGCCATCAAAGCTAAGATTTCTTCGTCCTCACTATACTCAACCGGTTGGGCGCGGAGATTCGGGAGTTTATAATCGAATTGCTGGACAGTTGACGGCAATCTATATAACGAGAATGTCACGGCAAGGGACCAGACAAAAATACCCATCGCGATGCCTAATACATTCCCTTCTCTTAATTGAAGGATTTTTTGTAACTTGGACAGTCCATCTCCGATAGCAATTGCAGCTAGAATCGCGGCGGGAACCGTAACGAGGAGTTGTTGATGATGCCAGAACGGGACGTTGATGAAGAGGGAGATTGAACCTATGGCTACCCATGCAACCAAGTACATCGCCGTCCATGATCTCGAGCGCAGGGCAGCGATGCCGCCCAGGAATGCCAGGAGGAGCATAGGTATAGAGTACTTAAAACGCGATAGAAAAATAGCGATTCTGTTATCTGCGTAAGCTCTGAACAACACCGAGTCGCCTGCAAGCAAGTGCCCCTGAATGAGCTGAAAAACGTTTGCTGGTCTGACAACTATGATCAGGATGCTCCCAACGGTCACTGAGAAGATAGCGAGCCAAACCGCCGAGGGCATGCATGCCTTCAACCAGTCACGATGTTGGCGGTACTCCTTCCAACCGCTGAGCAAGATGCCCGACAAGAAGATCGGTCCCAGGATGGCCGTGAAAGCCTTCGTCATAATCGAGAGTCCAAAGGCGATAGCGGACACAATGAGCCATTTAACATCGCCGAATTTGTGCCACAAAGACAACGCGTAAAACGAGAGCAGGGCAAGGGCGATGGCGGGCAAGCCAATCATGATGGACACGCTCAGAACAAGGTAATAAGGCAGAAGCATGATGGTGAGAATTCCGAAAACCGCATGGATGTTCCCCCAAAATTGACGCAAGTACTGAATTGCAAGCCAAAGAGTAGCCGCCGAAAATAGCAGCTCGAGCCCACGACCGGCCGGGATGTTTAATCCAAAGATCCGGAAACAGAGGGTAAGCAGCATTGTGAAGATTGGAGGTTGATCGCTCCATATCTCGGAATAAAGTTGGTAACCCTTAGTATTCATCATCGCTTTGATGGCGTTTATTCCCTCGTCAGGGTTAAATTCGAAACGGTAACGAAACGGGAAAAATAGCACCATAAAGATAATGAATATCAAGGGGATTGTATGCCAAAAAATGGGCTGGATTAGGGTTCTTCTCACGGAGTGCGATTCTGTATCCACGGGGCGAGGGTTCCTTTATTGAAGGGTCTGTTTTCCATGTAGTTAGAAATCAATATATCACGGAAAGGGACCCCGTAAATGACCTGATGTCACAAAGAGTCACCGGGGGTTGAAACGAGCGCTTTTACTTTCAGCGTAGGTACTTGTATATTCACTCACAACGAGTAACAATAACCCATTACACTAATCAAGGGAGGGTAAAACCAAATGATCGTATACACCATCATCATTGGCATCAGTTTTATTGCTTTGTTCGTGATCGGGCGTAACATTTTGCACGGGCTAAACAGTCGCAATTGGCCAATAGCTGAGGGGAAGGTCGTTCACTCAGGTGTACAAGCTCACCAGAGCATGGATGACGAAGGGGACATTTCGACGACGTATGGAGCTTCAATCGAATACGCGTTCAATGTATCCGGACAAGAAATCCAGGGGACGCGAAGATCTTTCACAGACATGCGCACAAATTCAGTTCGACGAGCTGAGCAGATCCTGGCACGTTATCCCCAGGGCAGCTCGGTCACGGTTTACCATCATCCGGATAAACCATCCCTCAGTGTCCTTGAGCCTGGGGTTCAATGGTGGATCTACGCGTTAATGATCATCGTTCTAGGATTACTTGTTTTTGGGGTTGTGGGTGCATTCAGATTGATCGGGTAGGATCCATTCAGCGAACCCTAGACACAGAACATTTCGCAGTCGTTGAATGGTTTTTGTAGCTCTGTTTTAATATTAAAATGCGTCTATATACGAACCGGAATTGCACTTCTGTCCAGTAGGGTTAATGGTTCGAGTCCACTGTGAGGAGTGATCTGCCTGCAATCAGGGTGGTTCCCAGCCGGGGCCACCCTTTTTCTTTGCCACCAGCTGCAACAAGGTTCAGTATGTGATCCTCTCGTTAAGCGACTCTAAACTCCATTCGTTCTATAGTATACCGATCGTGTGACGCGTACAGGATGCTGCGCGAAGCCCGAGACTGACAGGAAACCTGAGGTAATTGACGATGTTACAGAAAAGGGATTTACTCTGGATACTCGCATACCCAATCTACCAGATCATCGGGACAATTCGACACGAGGGGAGTCATGCACTCGTTGCGCTGCTGGAAGGCGCCAGAGTCATCGAGTTTGTGTTCTGGCCGTCGATCACGAAATATGGTTTTTATTGGGGTTACGTTCGCATTACTGGCTCGACCGACTGGGTATTCCTTGCTGCTCCCTACCTGGTTGATCTACTAACGTTTACCGTCTTCTTCTGCGTTTGTATGTGGCTATTGATCCGCAGAAAATGGATTTGGCTCAACCTTGTGATCATCGGCTTGATATCGCCGCTCGCGAACTCCCTCTATAGCTACTTAGGCAGCCCAGAACCGAATACCGATGTGGGGAAGCTGCTCGATGTACTGCCGAGCGTTGTCGTTCATGGATATTTTTGGTTGACCTTGTCACTCTACATACTTGGCATCTTCTTGGTTTTCAAGTTGTCCAGGACAGCACGCTTCATGAAGACCCAAAAGGGTGAAACTCAAAATTAATCATTGGCCTCGTCCGCAATTTCACTTTGGTTGAAAATGAATCGGGAGCGTATCTAGAAAGTGGAGCTTTGGCGTTCACTACCGTCCAGGTGAAATAAATGGCCGTTCTATGGGGGATGCTGTCCCCTAATTTGCGGGGCACAAGATATGGGTCCGGTACAACTCTTGAATACCCTCGAGCCATGCCTGAAAAGCGGGATCTGAAGGTTCGCAAATATCGGTTCCGTTGAATTGAAGTGAACGCATCTTCTTCCAATTCATCATATTAAGTGGCAGTGAACCATACAAGGAGTTTCTACCTTCACCGATATGGAAGTATTGTAGATTGGTCAAGTCGCCGATCTCTGCAGGTAAAGCTCCCGATAATGGGCTGTGTGTGAGATCTAGATATATCAGATTTGTCAGGTTGCCGAGTTCGGGAGGGACGGGGCCGGTTACCAAGGAGTTTGACACTTCTAAGTAGGTTAACTTCGTCAGATTACTCAACTCAACAGGGATTGTTCCACTCAATTGGGTGCCTCCTTCATAGGAAGAAAGCATAAGGTCGTTCAAACTTGAAAGATTCCCCAATTCAGGGGGAATAGGCCCGCTAAGCATATGGTTGCCATTCAAAACAAGGTAAACAAGGTTTTTGAGTTTACCCAATTCAGGAGGAATGCTCCCGTTCAACTTGTTGAAGCTGAGGTCCAAGCGCATCAAATTCTGAAGATCCCCTAATCCGGCGGGGATCTCTCCCGACAGGCTGTTACCGTGCAAATCGAGGGTGATGAGATTTGAGAGGTCGGAGAGATTTTCAGGGAAAGGTCCGTTTAAATGATTGTCCGCCAACTCCAGTTTTGATACTGCCCCAGCGACGCACGTCACCCCATACCAGCTGCATACGGATTGATCAGAGAGCCAACCACTGGCGTCCACCCAATTACCCCCGTCGGTGCTTAGATAGAACGCTTCAAGCACCGCGCGTTCATCTTCGGAGTCAAACATGCCAACGCCAGAGTTGGGAAGAGCGACATCTGTTGGTTGAACAGCTTCGGAGACCGCAGAAGATTGGCTGCCATCACTAAACAATGTCTTCGTGAGTCCCGGAACGTTGAACCACAATAGAAAGGCCGTGCTGATCACAATAACAAG
>SOJU01000298.1 GCA_004376465.1 Anaerolineales bacterium
CTCACAGCTATATTGGCTTCATGGCTCGCGCGGAAGGAAAGGACGGCAAGGATCTACTAGATGAGATTATTCAGAGCGCTATCAAGAGACACGGTTTAATGACTGGAGAATGAGAGGCCAGCACCTTGGATAGAGATAGAACTCGACAAACTGCTATATAACACCCGCAAGCTGACAGCGCTATACGGCTCCAAGGGGATTTACGTCACAAAAGGGGTCTGTGGCTCCCCTAGGATTGCGAGCGCTTTGCTCAACAGTGGCATTCCCTCCTTTGGTGATTCACGCATCGCCAACATCCAAAAGATGCGAGAGGCCGGGTTAGACGCGCAATTCATCCTCATACGCCCCCCCTATGCCCAGCGAGGTCGAGTGGGTCGATTCAAATATCTCCTATAGATTTATCAAGAGAAATTTATAGCATCTATTATGACGTATACCGGGGAATACTCCAACCTATTCGCGCGAAAGGCTGCTAAAGTGGGTACCAAGAATTTATCTTAAGAAAAAGCTTCCTGGTGGATTGTTACTACCATCTTTAGTATTTTATCGTTGCGGATCGTGATCGATGGTGGTGCATTCTGTTCAACAATATCCAGACTATACCTACGACCCCATACATAATGGCTCTCGCCAGTGACCATCTCCCGCTGCGACTGGCGAACTTGCTTAGCGAATTCGGTTTGCTTTCGCTCGACCCAACCCAGCTTAGACATGATCGAAAGACGGACCTCTCCTTCGCTGAGACTGATTGGCGCAGATACACGTACCTGTCCATCTGGTGGGTGAACAGAAAGATACAGGTTCTTGATATTCTTCCGTGTCACATCAACGGGTATGCCTTGTACGTGGATGGTGTAGTCCATGGTTTGGGATGCTCTCCTTTTAAGAACGGTCACACACTACCCAGGTCAGTCAGCCGTCACCGACTTTGTACAATCGGCGTTGCCCTTGCTAGAACGATTGGTGTTCCGTGCGAGCTATGATTTCATTCTGGAGCGTCTCCCCAAGATTACAGAAATAGTCACTGTAGCCTGCCACGCGGACGATCAGGTCGCGGTATTTCTCTGGGTTTTCTTGCGCTGCGCGCAGGGTATCCGTGTCCACGACATTGAACTGAATATGATGACCGTCTAGCTTGAAGTAGGCCCGCACTAGATGGCGCAATTTATCGAGTCCGGCCTCGTCCGCCAACAATTGTGGTGTGAACTTTTGGTTGAGCAGGGTGCCGCCAGTGCGCGCGTGGTCCATCTTTGCCACCGACTTGATGACCGCCGTTGGCCCATTTCTGTCTGCACCTTGAGCAGGCGAAATTCCCTCTGAAAGGGCTTCGCCCGCGCGCCTGCCGTCGGGCGTGGCTCCAATTACGGAGCCGAAGTAAATGTGGACCGTGGTTGGCAATAGGTTGACAGCATAGCGTCCACCCTTGGTGTTCCTCCGGCCATCCAATGCCTGGAAGTAGGCTTCAAAAATATCTTGCATCACATCGTCCGCATAGTCGTCGTCATTGCCATACTTAGGCGTCTTGTTTAGTAGAATCTGACGGACTCTCTCGTGACCATCGAAATCGTCGCGGAGGGCTGCCAACAACTGATCCATCGTGAAGGTCTTTTGATCAAAGATGTGAAACTTGGCGGCAGTCAAGGCATCCGTCAGCGTCCCTACACCTACACCCTGGATGTAGGTGGTGTTGTAGCGCGCCCCGCCATCGTGATAGTCTTTGCCTCTGACAATGCAATCGTCAATCAGGAGGGACAGGAACGGCGTCGGCATATACTCGGCGTAGATTCTTTCGATAACGTTGTTGCCTCGCACCTTGACATCAATGAAGAAATTGAGCTGTTCCTGGTAGGCTTCGAACAGTTCATTGAAGGATTCAAATTCGGTAGGATCGCCTGTCTCCAATCCAATACGTTGGCCCGTGCGCGGATCTATGCCGTTGTTCAGGGTTATTTCGAATACCTTTGGCATGTTGAAATACCCCGTCAGGTTGTAGTTCTCTTTGCCAAATGCACCAACCTCGACACACCCGCTGGAGCCTCCTCCCCGCGCATCTTCGATGGATTTTCCCTGGCGGACCAACTCCAGCACGATGAGATCACTGTTGAAGATTGAAGGCTGCCCGAAGCCCGTCCGAATGATTCTAGCGGCCTGCTTCAGGAAGCGATCTGGACTTTTCTTGCTGAGTTGAACAGTGGCGCTGGGTTGCAAAAGCCGCATCTCTTCTACCACATCTAAGATCATGTAGGTAACGTCATTTACGCCGTCTGAGCCATCAGACTTAAGACCACCAAGATTGATTTGCGCGAAATCAGTGTAAGTGCTGCTCTCTTCGGCCGTGACGCCAACTTTGGGTGGCGCAGGTTGGTTGTTGAACTTGATCCAGAGACATTCCAAGAGTTCCTTGGCTTCCCCTGCAGTCAGCGCCCCCGCTTCAAGCCCTTCTTTGTAATATGGGGAGAGATGCTGATCCAGCTTCCCAGGGCTGAAGGCATCCCAGGTATTCAACTCTGTCGTCACGCCTAGATGGACGAACCAATAGTATTGTACGGCTTCCCAAAAGTCCTCTGGGGTGTGTGCTGGCACACGAGTGCAGACTACTGCAATGCGTTCAAGTTCTGCTTTACGCTGCGGGTCGGTTTCATGGACCGCCAACTCACTTGCCCTTTCAGCATAGCGCTTTGCGAAGTTGATCAGGGCGTCAGCGGCGATCTGCATTGCCTTGAGCTGCGCTTGCTTGTCGTAGGCGTCGGGATCGTTCAGGTAGTCGATGGTATCCAGATTTTCCTGTATTTCCCGTTTGAAGTCCTCGAAGCCTTTGTGATAGATCTTGTCGTCCAGGACTGTGTGACCGGGTGAGCGCTGCTCCATGAACTCGGTGAAGATGCCAGCTTCATATGCGGCTTTCCACGCGTTGTCCATCTCGGAGAAGAGGAGGTCACGGATTGACTTACCTTGCCAGAACGGAATGATTGTGTCCTGGTAAGCCTGCTGGGTCAGCTCGTCAACACAAAAACTGATCTTTTCACGGGAGTCCAGGATTTCAAGGTCATCAAGGCTATGACAGCAGAGTTCCGGAAACGTCGGTGCCGCCTGTGGTATTGGGCCTTTCTCGCCGACAATGAGTTCGCCCGAATTAATGCAGATAGTCTTGTGTTCCATCAAGTATTGGAAGGCAAGTGCGCGGTGCACAGGAACAGGTAGGTTGCCCAGATCTTGCGTGTAGAACTCGGTTAGTAGCAAGGCGCGTTCGGCTGATAGTGTGGGATGCGTATTCAGGCTTTGCTCTCGCAAACGGGAAATTCGTTCACTCATGGACATGGCCTACTGACCTCCAATCGTCACTTGAAGCCCAAATTCGCGCAACAGGGAGACAATCTCATCCATCCTCTCGGGCGCGGCGGGCTCTACTTCGGGTAATCTGTACGTCTTATCTAAGCGCTTGTATTTGTCCATACCCGTATAATGGTATGGCAAAATGTCCACTTGGTGTGCCTGCGCAAGGGCAGAAACAGTCTTGCCCATTTGAAGGAGATTCTCTACATCGTCGTTTATGCTTGGGATAATGGGGATGCGAATGATGATGGGGTGGCCTTCAGAGGAAAGCCAGCGCAGATTGCTCAAGATCAATTCGTTTGAAACGCCAGTGTACTCTTGATGCTTTTGGTCATCCGTCAGTTTGAGATCGTAAAGGAAAAGGTCTACATGGTTGCGAATTCGATCTAGCACTCTCGGAGCCGCAAATCCACTAGTCTCCACAACTGTGTGGATTTGCCTTTGTTTGCAAGCCTTGAGTAGTGCTTCCAAGAAGCCTGATTGGAGTAGAGGTTCTCCTCCAGTAAAAGTCGCTCCGCCGCCCGATTCGTCGTAAAAGATGATGTCTTTTTCTATATCGGCGACGACCTCAGCGACGGTTACCTCCCGGCCGACGATCTCGCGGGCGCCGGCCACACAGGCTTCGGTACATTCATCGCACAGGACGCACTTATCTCTGTTGACAATGATCCTGCCATCTGGAGAGGAGTATAGTGCGTTTTCCGGACAGATATCGACGCAAGTGCCGCATTCCACGCACCGATGTTCCCAGTACATAACGTGTCTAGCTTCAGCAATGCCTTCGGGATTATGACACCATGCACAATTTAGCGGGCAGCCCTTAAGGAATATAGCGGTACGGATGCCAGGACCATCATGTATTGAGAACTTCTTTACATCGAAAATTAACCCGGTGGTTGAGAGCACCACGTCGTCTTGCATCAATCAGATCCTTGCATCACTACCTGCGCTGTTCGGATGTCCACCTCGTGGTAAGCATTTCTTTCTTCATGATACATAACTACACTTTGACAGTGCGAGACTTATGTCCTAGCCAAATAGTGTCCCGGGTCGGTTGGCTTGTGTCCAGTACCGCGCGGAACACGACGGACAGTTGACACTATGCGGGAACACCTGTATATTGGGTACAGTATACTATACGCATTAGAATCTGCGCAGACTGAAGGATATCATGACATCCTCTGGCTGCGAACAATCAGAGAGACCTCTCTAATGTCAGACGAATCTGCGCCGACATACAATCCGAAACACCAGACGATGCTGGAGTTTGTCGCTGACCGGATTCGCGACCTCATCCTCAGCCGTCAGCTAGAGCCGGGCGAGCGGCTTGCACAAAGTCAGCTTGCGGAACGGTTTGGCGTAAGCCGCACGCCTGTCCGCGAGGCCCTTCAGAAGCTGGCCTCCGAAGGTCTTGTCACGTTCTCCCCGTATAAAGGTGCCTTCGTTGCCAAGTTCTCGTCGTCGGAATTAATGGACCTATATAGTATTCGCATTGCGCTAGAGGGATACTGTGCCAGTCTGGCCGCACTGCGCATCACTGACGAACACCTTGAGCAGCTGGAAGCGTTGCTCGACCAAATGAAGGAGGAGTATGGACGAGCAGACCGCTGGCGGTTGCTAGCTGCTAACCGTGAGTTTTACGCAGTCCTTTATGCCATCCCAAATCAGCCACTCCTCTACGAACTCACTATGAAATACCTGGACATGGCTGACGCTTACCGGCGAATGGCATTGGCTCAGGAACTCTATTTCAAACACATCATTGGCGGCCACGAGAAACTCCTGACTGCCATGCGGCAGCGTAACCCTGAGACCGTTGAGCGTCTGTTGCGCGTCCAGATGGAAGAGATACGCGCGATGTTGCTGGAAGTGATTCAGGAAGGTAAAGGTGAGAAGCAAGCATTAGTTAGACGGGAGAAAAGGAGGTGAGGCCCGGGAAGTTGGGAAAAGATGCCTTGTGCAAATCCCAGACCCCGCAGTACTGGAGAGGGCAAAGGCAAACCCTGTAGACATCTGACTGCAAAACCGTCAAAGCGAACCTATGAGTTAGGAAATGGAGGAGAAAGCCCATGTTGAAACGTAGAAAGTGGTGGCTGATACTGATCAGCCTCGTCGTACTCGGAATGGCCCTGCCTGCCTGCCAGACCGCAGCGCCAGTGGAGGAAGAGGCAGCCGAGGAAGCACCGGTCCGCATAGCCGTCTTCCTCCCAGTACTCGGCAACACATACACAAAAGCCGTATCAGACGGTGTTGAAGACTCAGCAGCAAGGCTGGGTGGGACGGTCGCCGTCTTTGGCTCCGACCCACCCTTCGACGCGACCTCGCAGTCGAACCAGATTCAGGACGCGATCATCTCCGGAAACTATGACGCCTTCGTCATATACGCGGTGGATGGGAATGCCGTTGTCCCGGATGTCGAGGATTCCATCGCGGCGGGTATCACGGTGGTCGCCGCAGATGTCGTCATCGGACCAGACGCCCGGACTTATGAGCCCTATGGTGACATCGTGTCGTACGTTGGCCGGACGGGCATCGATCACGGCACCTTCCTGGGTGAGTTGCTGGTTCGCGCCTGCGCGGAAGTAGAGGACACACCATGCGAGATTGGGTACCTTAACGGTGTGCAGGCGATGACGATCGACCAGGACCGGGTCGAGGCCATCACAGCGGTGCTCGCGGATCATCCAGACATCGAGATTGTGGCCAATCAGGAAGCTTTCTATCTGCAGGATATGGGCTATGAAGTCGCGCAGAATATGCTTCAAGCTAACCCAGGCATTGACGTCTTCGGTACCTCCGGCGACCAGATGATGTTGGGCGCTGAGCAGGCGGTTATCGACGCCGACCTGGAAGGTCAGATCATCCTGGTTGGCAACGGAACCGGTGAGCGGGGCTACGAGGCGATCAAAGAGGGACTTTGGTTCGGTGGCTACGCCGACATTCCCTACACGATGGGGCAGATCGCTGGCGAGATCGCAATCAAAGCGGTCCGTGGTGAGGACGTACCACGCTTCGTCAAGAACGACGAGCAGAAGCCGCCGCTTCCGCAAGATGGTCCAATTATCACACAGGATAACATAGACCAATTTAAACCCCAGTGGTAGGCACGTGGTCAACGAACACAGTGGGGGTTGAGGGTCGAATGGCTCCCAACACCCACGTCACCATCCACAGCGTCAGTAAGCGCTTTGGCGGAGTAAAGGCGCTCATTGATATAGACCTCGCCATTGAACGGGGCTCGATTCACGGCCTCGTGGGTGAGAATGGTGCTGGCAAGTCCACGCTCGGTAAAATCATCGCCGGAGCCTTGCGCCCCAACGAGGGAGAGATCGTTGTCGACGGTCGGCCGGTCCACTACGTAACACCACACGATGCGCTGGCGGAGGGCATCACCATGATCCATCAAGAAATCGCGCTCGTGCCGCAGCTCACCGTACTGGAAAATGTATACCTCGGTATCGAAAGCAGGCAGGCCGGGGTGATTCAGAAGCGTGACCTAAGGCGACGCTTCGAGGAATTGATCGCCAGGTCACATTTCGACATGCCCCCTGGCGTCCTAGTTTCAAGTTTGAGTGTCTCCAACCAGAAGAAGGTCGAAATCCTTAAGGCTGTGGCGCGAAACGCCCGCCTGATCGTCATGGACGAACCGACCGCTGCCCTGCCTGACGACGAGACAGCGAAACTCATCGAGGTTATTCACAGTCTACGTGAAGCCGGGACGACAATCGTCTATATCTCACACTTCCTGGAAGAAATCCTGAGCTTGGCCGATACGGTCACGGTTCTCCGAAATGGCGAACTCATTCGCACTACCCCGACACAGGAGGAGACTCCTGAGAGTCTCGTCTTGGCTATGCTTGGCCGGTCGATATCCCTAACTTTTACGCCCAAGAGATTCCCTCCTCCCGATGCGCCAATCGTGTTTTCAGCCAGGGATCTTTGTCGCGAGGGTGCCATTGACGAAATCGCCTTTGACATTCGAGCTGGTGAAATTGTCGGGCTGGCCGGGCTAATCGGAAGTGGGCGATCTGAGGTAGCCAGAACGATCTTTGGGGCAGATCGTCGCGATGCTGGCACAGTCATGATAGATGGTCGGCCCGTCAAAGTTGACTCTCCGAGCGAAGCTGTTAACGCAGGCATTGCCATGCTTCCGGAGAGCCGCAAGGATCAAGGCTTGCTAATGGGCATGTCCGTTGGCCACAACGTCTCGCTTCCCCACCTTCCTATCATCAGCCGCGGGTTTATGGTAGAGAGGGGACGCGAACTCCGCGAAACCACCGATCTCCTCAAAGAATTGGACGTCAGGCCACCGCAACCGGCGATCCGGGTCGACAGTCTCTCTGGCGGCAACCAGCAGAAGGTCCTCTTCGCGAAATGGCTTTTTCGGCGTCCCCGTCTCCTAATTGCAGACGAGCCAACGCACGGGGTCGACGTGGGTGCCAAGAGGGCAATTTACCGATTGCTCACGTCGTTGGCCGAGGACGGCATAGCGGTGCTGCTCATTTCCTCTGAACTGGAAGAGGTGCTCGGTCTCTCGCATCGGGTTCTGGTCATGCGATTGGGCAGGATTGTCGCAGAGTTTGTGGACAGCCCCGACGACCATTCCTCGCTGACAGAGGATGCAGTGATGCGCGCTGCCTTCGCTACAAAGTAAGTCCAAGGGAAAGGCATAACGGACGATGTCAAGCAGCGATACGCCAAAGGTGATCCCCGCTGAGGAGCAGAGACCGAGGCGGTTTTCGCTAGGCATTTTGAGTGATTATGGCATTATTTTTGCCTCCCTCACCGTCTTCGTCATCCTGAGTATCCTCGCACCTGCCTTCTTTAGTATACGGAATATGCTCAACGTTCTCGACCAGGCGTCGCAGGTCGGCCTCGTTGCCTTAGGCGCAACGGTGACGATCATTGGCGGGGGCTTTGACCTTTCCACGGGTGCGATCTTTGCCTTTTCGGGAGCCGTTGCGGCCTTCATTGCCAGGCTGGGCTATCCAGGTCTGGGGTTGGCTATGGGTATATTGGTGGGCCTCGCGCTGGGCTTAGCCAACGGTGGCTTGATCTCTGCTCTCCGGGTCAACTCGTTCGTCGCGACCCTTGCATCGGGTCTCACCATTCGTGGTTTTGCATTCGTCCTGACAGCCGGTCTTTTGATCCAGATCGAAGACGAAAGATTCGCCTTCCTTGGGCGCGGCAGGTTCTTGCAAGCCAAGATATCCGTGTACTTCTTTGCTGGGTTTGCGCTGCTCGTCTGGTTCCTGCTTTCGCGAACTACTTTCGGACGATACGTCTACGCCATCGGGGGTAACGACGAGGCGGCTCGCCTGTCGGGTGTCCGCGTTGGGCTTGTTCGTACAATGACCTTTGCCATCAGCGGCCTGAGCGGTGGCATAGCGGGCGTGATTGGAGCTTCGCACATTGCCACTGGCCAGGCGAACGTTGGCATGGGCATCGAGCTCAGCGCCATCGCCGCAGTTGTGATCGGCGGGACAAGCATCATGGGCGGTGTGGGCGCCGTCTGGCGCACGCTTCTTGGCGTCCTGCTTCTCCAACTCATCTCGAATGGTATGAATATTATCAACGTGCCGCCGTTTTACCATTTGATTGTCCAGGGCAGCGTCATCATGTTTGCTGTAGCGATGGACTCTATCAGGCATCGTGGGCGCTAGCGGTTGTTAGACCACCCACGCAGTTGTGTTTGTACTAAATTAAACACCCCAGGTCTGTGTAACAGCTGGGAGGAGGCAAGATGATAAGACTGACTGTCCTGTACAACCTATCGCCCGACACAAACGAGGAAGAATTCCTGAAATGGCGGTTGGGGAAGCATCAGGAATCTAACCTTGGGATTGAAGGAGTATTGCGCACCGACTTTGCCCTGATTGATGGAGCCTGGCCTGAGGGGACGGACGCTCCGTACCGTTTCATTACCACCATGGATTGGCCGGATACGGCAAGTTTCAAGAAAGGATTCTACGATCCCCAGGTACAGAGCGATCTGGACAAAAACCTCAAAAAGCTGAGTAATCCTGTATTCCTGATCAGCGAGATTCTCATCGACCAGAAGAAGGAGTCTAGCGAATCATGACTAAGTACCGTGTATCTGCCGACATTGGTGGCACGTTCACCGACTTTGTTGTGGCCGAAGAAGATACTGGAGAGGTTTTCACCGGCAAGGTACCCTCCACTCCCAAGAATGCCGCGCTGGCAGTCATCGATGGCCTGAAAGATCTCATTCCCAATCCGCCAGACATCGGTTTCATGGTGCACGGGACTACAGTCGGTCTAAACACCTTTCTGGAGAGGAAAGGGGCACGCGTTCTCCTGATCACGACGGCCGGTTTACGTGATTCCTACTCCATAGCCCGCGGCGACCGAAAGGAACTGTATGCGCTACAGTATCGAAAGCCGGAGCGTCTCGTGCCCCGTCGTGATGTTCACGAGGTGCGCGAAAGGCTGAAGTGGGACGGCACCATTCTGGAAGCGCTACACGA
The DNA here is from genome assembly GCA_004376465.1 of Anaerolineales bacterium. GTDB lineage: Bacteria > Chloroflexota > Anaerolineae > Anaerolineales > E44-bin32 > E44-bin32. The sequence continues at coordinate 9,822 of SOJU01000298.1, forward strand.
GGAGGACCTTGAACCCATCATCAAGAAGGTCAAGGATGAAGACATTAAAGCCGTTGCAGTCTGCTTCATTCACTCGTATGCTTACCCTCAGCATGAACTGCGAGCACGCGAGATTCTATCTGAAGTGCTCCCAGATGTGTCCATTACGCTCTCACATGAAATAGCACGCGAATGGCGTGAGTACGAGCGGGCCTCCTCGGCGGTCATGAATGCCTACATCGCTCCCGTTGTCGAGCGCTACCTTGTGAGCCTGGGGGAGCAGATGCGTGGGATGGGCGTGGAAGCCACGCTACACGTGATGCAATCCAGCGGTGGCATCATGACGGTGGAAGCAGCACGCAGACAGCCTGTCTATATACTTCTCTCTGGACCGGTCGGCGGTACGATTGGGGGCATGGCTCTCTCCAAAGCTATGCATCGCCCCAATCTATTGTGTGTGGACATGGGCGGCACGTCATTTGATATGAGCCTGATTGTAAACGGCCAACCCAACATCACCTCCGAGACCGAACTGGAGGGGCTGCCTATGCTGATGTCCATCGTGGACATCCACACTATCGGTGCTGGCGGCGGATCACTGGCTTGGCTGGAAGCCGGAGCGTTGCGCGTTGGCCCACAGAGCGCTGGTGCCGACCCAGGTCCAGTTTGCTACGATCGGGGCGGGACGCAACCCACAGTGACCGACGCCAATCTCTTCCTTAAGCGACTTGGTGCACAAACCCTGTTATCCGGGCGTATGATGCTCAACGAGGAGGCAACAGCCAAAGCGATCCATACAATGGCCCCACAGGTAGGACTGGATGATGTTGCCTTTGCCGAAGGCATGCTCTCGATCATCAACGCCAAGATGGCTGATGCCATGCGCACCATCACAGTAGAACAGGGTATTGACCCTCGCGAATACTCATTGGTGGCCTTTGGCGGCGCTGGGCCTATGCATGCAGTCTGGCTAGCCGAAGAACTGGAGATTGGCGAGGTGATTGTGCCTTGGACACCTGGCACGTTCTCGGCTTGGGGGATGCTTCAGACAGACATGCGCCACGACCTGACGCTTAACTTCTATCATCCGCTAGCCGGTATGGACTCGAAAGAGATTGAGGGAATATACGAACAACTAAAGGAAGAGGGTGTTGCTGCTCTCAAGGAAGAAGGCGTTCCACCGGAGGACATGTACTTCGAACGTTCGACTGATATGCGTTATGTCGGCCAGGAGTACTCGGTAAATGTGCGTGTTGGGGACAAGGTTGACCTTGAAGAGATTGACGCATCATTCCATAATATGCATGCTGCACGCTACGGGCACTCAACGCCCAGCGCGCCGGTGGAGTTCGTGAACCTGCGGCTGGCAGCTCTGGGCCACTTGGTGGAAAGTGACGGGCGCTTTGAGATTCCTAAGGAAGATGGAGACCCGGTTACAGAAACACGCGAAGCTGTCTTCGACGGCAAAGCATACAAAACCCCTGTTCTCTGGCGCTACCGGGTTGAAAAGGAGTCGAAGTTCAGCGGCCCGTTGATCATCGAAGAGGAAAGTGCGACGACGATAGTTCCCCCTGGTTATCAGGCTCGCGTGGACGACCTCGGTAACATACTAATTACGGTGGAGCAGGCATAATGAGCACAAAAGTTGACCCCATTACCACAGAGATCATTCGCAACGCGTTTGTCTCCACAGCCCAGGACATGAATGCAACGCTAATCCGCAGTGCCTATACTCCAATTATCTACGAGGGTAAGGATTGCTCAGTAGCGCTGCTTGACGAGAATGCGGACGTTCTGGGCCAGTCCCTGGGGCTACCCCTCTTCCTTGGCAACCTGGAGGTGTGTGTGAAGCTCACAGCCGAACTCTTAGGGTGGGCCATCTTCAAGCCCGGCGACATCTACCACATGAACGACTCGTATCTGACTGGCACGCACCTAAACGACTCGACTATCTTCGGCCCTATTTATTGGGAAGACAAATTGGTCGGTTTCTCTGCTACTCGCGCTCACTGGCTTGATGTTGGCGCCAAGGACCCAGGCGGGGCGATGGACTCGCATGAGATTTACCAGGAAGGCATGCGCTGGCCTCCCACTAAAATCTATGAGAACTATAAGCCCCGTGAAGATGTCATCGAACTTGTCAGACGCAACAGCCGCTTCGGGCACGGGGTGATTGGGGACATGAACGCTCAGGTAGCTGCCTGCCGCACAGGTGAAGCGCGCTTTCATGCGTTGCTTGAGCGATTTGACTACGAAACGGTCCTTGCTGCCCGTGATGAGATATTCCGGCAGTCGGAGCAACTTGAGCGCGAGGCTGTAGCCGCCATCCCTGACGGCACGTATACCGCAGAGGGATTCCTCGACGACGACGGTTTGAGAACCGGCCCGATTCCCGTCAAGGTGCGGGTAGATTTGGAGGGGGAGCAGATGACGGTTGATCTGGAAGGGTCATCCGATCAGACTTATGGTCCTGTTAACTGTGGCTTTGCCCAGACGATTTCCGCCGTCCGTGTCTCCTTTAAACTCCTGGTGAACCCAGATCGCCCAGTGGATGGTGGGACGTTCAAGACGCTCACCGTCAAAGCCCCTGCGGGATCGATATTCTACGCCCAGGAACCCGCCGCCTGCCAATGGTATTTCTCCTCGCTGGGCCTGCTTATCGACCTGATCACGCAAGCGCTGGCGCCTGCCATGCCAGAAAAAGTTGCCGCGGCACACTATGGAGACTCGATGGTCATCTACGTTGCCGGGACAGATCCTCGCAAGGAGAACATACCGTTTTTGTCTGTCGAGGCCAACCCCGGTGGCTGGGGTGCGTTCGAGACCAATGACGGACAAGACGCCTTAATCAATAATGTGAACGGTGGCTTCAAAGACTATCCTGTGGAAGTCTACGAAAACAAGTATCCTGTTATCCTGCGCAGATATGGTTTTCGTCCTGACACAGGCGGTCCTGGACGCTTCCGTGGCGGCACAGGTATTTACCGAGAGTACCACATGGAATCGGCATCCACCGTCTATCTCTGGTTCGAACGATCCGTAACAAAAGCGTGGGGTCTATTTGGAGGAGGCACCGCACAAGGCCCTGACGTTGTGATCAACCCCGGCACTGATGACGAGCAACACATGCTAAAAGTCAACGCCCTCCCCGTGGATACCGGAGGCGTAGTTAGACTGAAAACCGGCGGCGGCGGCGGCTTTGGGCCTGCTTGGGAGCGTGATCCCGAGTGCGTACGAGAAGACGTGATAGACGGTTATGTCACCCGCGAGGGCGCCGAACGTGACTATGGGGTGATACTGAAAGATGATCTTTCCATAGATGAGAAGGCCACCGAGAAGCGGCGCAAAGCCATGCAAAAGGAAGCTAAGAAGTCAGTCTAAATTTCCTCGGCGTACCCCAGCGCAGGCGGCAGCGACGCACGCTCCTGATAGCAATGCTTATGGCAATGAGTATTTCGGAAAGGAAGATGGTGTGTTTGACCAACGTCTTAGAGATTTGCGCCAGCAGCTCAGGGTCAGGGACATTGATTGCCTAGCGCTGGTGCCCGGCTTCAACCTACAATACCTGACCGGTGAGAACTTCTTTCTGCTGGAGCGACCGTTCATCGCCTTCATTCCAGCGGACGAGGATGCTGACTGGATTATCATGATACCGGAGTTAGAGGCACCCGCCTGGGAGCGCACGGTCCCATTTAAGGCAACACTTTTCCCTTGGACTGACGAAAATGGTCCGGATGACGCCATGCGTCAGGCTGCTGAGAAATTGGCAGGAATATCTACTTTGGGCGTGGAGTATCTGCGCATGCGTGTTTTGGAGCAAAACCTGATAAGCTGCTTCTTGCCAGATGTACGCATCGCAATGGGCGAAGCCGTTCTTGATCCGGTACGTATGCATAAAGACTCTGCCGAGATTGGGTCGTTGCGGCGAGCTGTTCAAGTTCTGGAAACTGCCCTGGAAGACGTTGTTTCCAGCGTGAGACCAGGTATGATCGAACGAGAGATCTGTAACCGACTGACCAGCGCCGTCTTGCAAAGCGGTGGAGAGATGGTCCCCCTCGAACCACTTGTACAGAGTGGTCCGAACGCGGCCTTGCCACACGGTAGGACAGAAGAACGGCGTGTTGAAGCCGGGGATATGCTACTGATTGATTTCACCACGACAGTGGGTGGTTACTACGCCGACATGACGCGGACGTTCGTGGTAGGGAAGCAACCGGATGAACGCTTGCACGACGTGTATGCGGCGGTTCAGGCGGCGAATAGGGCAGGCCGTGAAGCAGTCCGACCCGGCGCAACGTGCCAGGACGTGGATCGCGCAGCGCGCAAGCCTATCATCGATGCAGGGTTTGGTGAGTACTTCATCCATCGAACGGGTCATGGGCTGGGCCTTGACGTCCATGAAGCGCCAGGCATTGTGGAGGGTAACGAAACGATACTTGAAGAGGACATGGTCTTCACGATAGAGCCTGGCGTGTATATCGACGGGTGGGGTGGCGTACGTATTGAGGACAATGTTCTCGTTACGTCAGATGGCCATGAAAGCCTGACCACCTTTGATCGAAGTCTGCGCATTATTGGAGCGTAGGGAACACGCCTTCTGCCCCGAGGTGTACGTCATCAGGGACAGCTTTATGATAGGAATAGTATTTTTAAGCCATAGTTCAAAACAAGGCTGAAATTAATTTAAGCGGGCTAACTATTATTCAATGGGGACCACCCAATAAGCTTGATAAAATGCTAGACAGAACATCCGTTCTATTATATAGTAGAAGCAGTTTTAACAGGTCCAATCCATATAAACCATATGCTATGCAGGGGTATCCCATATAGCGTCCCGACAGACACCAATTGAACTTTACAGCATCTCACCAATAGCATCAAGCAGACAGGGGGAAAGAATCATGAAACTGCAGCCCAAGATCAAACTCATCGATCGCGTTCGTCAAGCCATAAGACTGAAGAATTACTCCTATTCAACCGAGAAGGCCTATGTCTACTGGGTCAAACGCTTCATCCTTTTCCACGATAAGCGGCATCCAAAGACAATGGGCTGTCCAGAGATAGAGACATTCCTCAGCTACCTGGCTGTTGAAAGAAATGTTTCCGCCTCCACCCAGAACCAGGCACTTTGTGCACTTCTTTTTCTCTACCGAGATGTGTTGGGGGTCGAATTAAATTCCCCCATTGTTTCTGTCCGCGCAAAGCGACCAAAACGACTCCCCACGGTTCTTACCAGGTTGGAGATCCAGCTCCTAATAAGTGCCATGTCAGGTAAATACCAGCTGATGGCCAAGTTGCTCTACGGCAGCGGCCTGCGCCTTATGGAATGCATTCGTCTGCGTGTCAAAGATATTGATTTTGGCCAACACCAGATCATTGTTCGCGATGGAAAGGGTCCCAAAGATCGCATCACCATTTTGCCTGATGCAGTTGATCAAGAACTGCACCGCTATCTTCGCCACATTAAGCTACTCTATGAGGACGATCTCGCCAACGACTTCAACGGGGTTTCTCTCCCATATGCACTAGCTGTTAAATACCCCAGTGCGCAATTTGAGTGGAAATGGCAGTATGTCTTCCCATCCCAGAACATCACAAGGGATCCACGCAGCGGAGAACTGAAGCGCCACCATGCCCATCGAAGCGGTCTGCAAAATGCCATCCGACGAGCCTCCAAATATGCTCACATTAACAAACACGTCACTCCTCATACATTGAGGCACTGCTTTGCGACTCATCTACTCGAAGGCGGCTATGACATCCGGACTGTACAGGACTTGCTCGGACACAAATACGTGACCACGACCATGATCTACACACACGTTCTAAACCGAGGGGCAGGAGCAGT
>SOJU01000178.1 GCA_004376465.1 Anaerolineales bacterium
TTCCACGTCATCACGATTGGCAGCATTCCCATGATGAAGAGCGTCGTATTCAATGCTGCATTAAACGCGACTTTAAAATAGAGCGTGATGCTCATGTCCACCACATACCATAACAGCAATCCCACAACCATGGCATCACGCGCCCAACGCTCCTGCCGGTGGAACGGGAAGCGGGTGATGAAAACCATGAACACGCCCCAGCCAGCGACGGTCGCACCTAAAACCCCATAGATCCACTGCATGAAGAGGGCGCTTGCGTGTGGGACTGGGCCATCGCCCCAGAACACCGGATTGACGCGGTCGTTCATCAAATCGAAGATAGGAGTCGTATTCAAAAGCGCCATTGCCAATCCGAACAAGACGATAATCCAACTCACAACAAGCAACCACCGCTGCCAGAAGTCAAAATATTTCATTACAAAATCTCCTTTCATCTAACCTGGAAAGCGAGAGACAATCTGTATCCCCATTGCACAGGAAAGAAGGGTTCAGTCTAACTACCTTCATTATTACTTTGAAGTCTTCCTCTTGGTGAAACGCAGACCAGACCAGGTTTGGTCAATGGCGCTGATCTTGAAATCCACCAGGCCGGAGGCAAGGCCAATCTTCCGCACGACATTTTGGGTGAGATCGCTTTCCGCACCAGAGGACTTCTTCTGCCAGATGATCCACAATCCGGCCGATTCACCGAAATCAACCATCTTACGCATGCCTTTCTCAAGTTCCGCACGAGAGCGAACAAACCAAAGCGTTAGATCGCCAATGGATTGTAACCCTGACTTTAAGACCGCGCCCTCCGGCAGTTCACCCAGGGTCTCTTGAATTCCCTCTGGGGCATTAACCAGAGCGACAACTGAGTTTTCTTTGATACCAAGCTTCTTTGGCAATGGCGTCCCGGAGTAACCGGCCATAATCGAAGCAGGGATAACCGGATCAGTGGGAGGAGAATCGATCGCCTTTCGGAGCGGGTCATTAATCTGATCCCACTGCGTGTAAAAAGCATCGGGCAACAATTCCTTGATTCTTTCGACCTTTTCTAACTCCCCCCCGACAAAAACCAACGGTACATTTCTGGTCGCTTTGTGTATTCGAATTCCCAGAGCGAAATCTCTTCCCTGCGATGGCAGACGATCAAGATCGATCACAAATGCAGCGGGTGGATCCTGCCGCATTTGACGCAAACTATCCTGGTCAAGAAGTGAGAACTCCACCTTGTATCCCGCATTATGTAAGAATTCTACTTTCTCCCCGGCTTCGGATGCCTTCCAATGGATCAATCGAACGCGCTGCATACATAACTCCCGATAAGAACTGCGACGGAGGTTTCTACCAATGCATTAAACCAGCGCGATTCTTGAAGGATGATGAGGGACCTATATTGGTTTTTATCTTCAGACGGCTCATTTGAGTAAGATGGATGTCTTATTCCTTCGTACCAACCATGTCTTCTGGCATCTGCACAGCAACGACCTCACCTTGCGCGCAAATCTTCCCTTCAGCGGAAAGGGTTGACTCGACAATAACTTTACGCCCCTTTATCTCCATCACCTTTCCCCGAATTTCCAGGGGGACGCCGAGGGGCGTCGGACGGAGATAGTTGACATGCAGCGAGGCTGTCACGAAACGCAGTGGGGGATCTGTGTCCATCTCACGCCCCTCTGCTCGATAAGTCGCGGCAGATGCGGTTCCCGTCGAATGACAGTCGATCAGCGAAGCGATCAAACCACCATACACATACCCTGGGATAGCAATATGGCTGGGCCGCGGTGTATATCGCGCCACGGTTTCATCGCCATCCCAATAACTCTTAATTTGAAGTCCCTCTTCATTTAGACGACCGCATCCGTAGCAATAGCTTAAGTCGTCGGGGTAGTTATCCTGAAACGCTTCCTTAGCCATGGAACTAAACCTCCCACGCAGATCTCTCAATCATTTTCGGTTATGAAAAGTAGGCTTTTGTATATGGGTGAACTTCCGGCGATTTAATTAGCTCGGCGATGTCCCACCACCGGTACTCGGTATGCTGCTCGGGGGGCAGGTTCGCCAAGGGCGACTGAAGGATAAATTTATGCGCCAGGACGACAAAGTGCGTTCCATAACCCGCTTCTGCAGCGAAATTGTCCTCGTAAAAATGCTCAAATACGCCTACAAACTCCGCAGCAGGTGAAATGGATTCCACCCCCAGTTCTTCCCTTACGATGCGGTGAAGCGCCTGGTCGAGTCGTTCACCTTTCCGAATCCTGCCACCAGGCACAAACCATTTTCCTTTTGCCGGTTGGTTGCGTCGGCACCCAAGGAATATCCTGCCTTGTGGATCCTGGAGGATGAGGTCAATCGAAACGAGAGGAGCGTGTTTTACTACCTGGGCGAACACCTGGGCATCAAGTTCAATGGCGTCATACATAGCCCCTAAGTTTAATATGACCAGCACAAACCGCCAAGCATCTGGAGCAGGATCAGAGGGAGATACAGAAATAGGACAATGCTGATTTCTGTGATTTTCCCTGAGCTTATTAGGTTTTCCCGGTCGCTTTTACCCCCCACCTTCTTCCGGAAAGATTAGATGGACGCCAGAGGAGGAAGCGGTGAAGACCTTACCGCCTAAGCTATATACACCTTCAGGGCATCTCCCTTGTTTCAGAGCTTGCCTGATTTCTCCTGCCAGAAAGGCTCGATCCTCAATTCGAGTCTGATCAAGATTCTCGAACTCACAATGAACAGCCGTAGGGAATTGCCGGGAATTTTCCACCAGGTAATCAATCGCGTTGTGATCGGCGATGATGCGGAGAATATGCCAGGGATCAAAATCAGGTGCGTAAGGCGGTGGCAAGAATTTCGCTCGAGAGATAAAGTCAGATTCCATGACCGCCTGCAGTGGAAGCCCCTCTGGATTTTCATAGGCCAAGAGAAGTTGAATTCCTATTGGCTTTGTGGGCCAAACGCTATATGGAAGAGAGAAAATATTACTCAGAGAAGGGATGATGTCCTCTCTCCCCACCTGCTCCAATAGGCTTCGCAAATATTCGTCGTTCTTACTGGCGTTCCAAACAATATGACGCGGCTCTATCTGATCTAGATGTGGATGGGTGTAGAAATGGTTGTAAGTAATCGCTCCATGGTCAAATCCCCAGGCGATTGCCTCCCCCAACTTATCCTCCCATGTCGGGAAGCTTGGATTCGCATAGAGCTTATCCCCCAAAGTAGCGAATAGAGCTAATTGAAATCCGAAATCCGGGTGCGCCTGTGAGAACTCCCACATAACCCCGATACCGCTGCTTGGATCAGGGTCTCCACCCTCGGTCAGCGTGAGCTGGTTGTTATAGAAAAGGTCATCCATCGTGATAATTAGAGGGCGACGACCCTCTGGAACACGAAGGTCGCCTCTCAACCAATCTTCCAGGGAAATCAAACTGTAACCGCTATCATAGAGACGCTGAAGATGGGTTTGTAAATCCGGAAGCCTGGTCTTCATCGCCGTGGAAAATTTGGCGGTTTCCGGCGAGAATTGGTGATAATTAAGGATTGGAAGGCGCGGCTCCTCCTCCCAAACCGTTGCGACCAAGTGGCCCCACGCTGTAGGACTTCCATCTTCAGAAGACAGGTTGTTTACCCGGTCCGACTTTTCTTTATTACTGGAACTCGTGCCTGAATGGGGTACCGGGTAGGCCACACTCGACAGCGGCTCTGTCGTTAGTTCTGGGTTTATAGCATCTGCCGGAACGGCTTTTGTCTCCGTTGGAATATCGGTGCCTGATAGAACTTGGCGCTCGATAGATGGCGCACAGGATAGAAGCAAAATGAGCGGTGCCAGCCCGATCAGCTTTGAAATTCTTGCTCTCATTGTCGTGGACCCCTCGGCCTCAGCGCTGACATCATCTCAAAATAGACAGCCATACGCTCCCAATCCATGCTAACAACCCGAATAATTAATTCGGCCCCTCTTCCCCCAAAGTCTTTCCAGGGAAAGTCTATAAGAAGCGGATGATCAGTGGAACTGCGATCGCGGTAAGCGCCAAGGTACCAATCACGCCACTGAACAGCAGATAACGGGCATTGTAATTCGACATAATCGACGGGTCGTAATACTTCTCTACTTCATTGTCGCGATACATTGTCACCAAACCATCGAGCAGCATTTGACGGGTTCGCTTCCCGAGATTCAACGCTGAAATCGCGATCGCATTCATCAAGAGAGTCATGATAATGAAAACGATCAACACGATGTCATTTACAGTATCGCCGCTTCTTCCAGAGGCAGCATC
>SOJU01000151.1 GCA_004376465.1 Anaerolineales bacterium
AGACCCAAAATCGCTTTAACGATGTGCTCAACGACCACAATGGTTAATTTCAAATCTTCCTTGATCTCTTTTATCAAAGCTATGGCATCCTCGGCTTCGGCATGATTCAGGCCAGCCATTAATTCATCCAGGAGTAGGAGCTGTGGTCTGGCGGCCAAGGCCCGGGTCAATTCAAGCCGCTTGCGCTCCATCATAGTCAGGTCTTTCACTAGGATTTCGGCTTTTTCGAGCAGGCCGACGCGATCAAGTAGCTCACGTGATTCTATGGCTGCCACCTTCAGGTTCTTGGCTGGCTCTTGCCCGAAGGCTCTCCCAACCATCACATTTTGCAAAGCTGTAAAACCTAAAAATGGCTTGATCAACTGGAAAGTCCTGCCTACTCCCTGCTGGCAAACCCGGCAGCGCGGAAAATTGGTTATATCCCTCCTTTTGTACGTGATCCGACCCGAAGTAGGTTTATGAAATCCAGTGACCAGATTTAATACTGTCGTTTTCCCTGAACCATTTGGCCCGATCAAACCAACAATCTCTCCCTGTTGAACCTCAAAATTAAGATTATGGACAGCAGCCAACCCCCCAAAATATTTGCTAAGCCCTTCGATCTTCAAAAAGCTCATTTCTTCTCTCCGTCCATGAATTAGTTGAGGTTGATCCATTCAAAGAAATTATGTTGGATTTTTACCCACCAGACATGGGAGGGAACAAACATAGCTGGGAACTGATTGGACACATTTCTTTCATCTTATACCGGACACTCTCGGCGATTGAGTAGGGTTCGCCATTGCCTGCTAAAGTCTCCACGCAGTAAATCCTCCAGCGCAGCCGAACCGGGGCAAACAACGTGGGAATCCTTTAATCTGGTAGCTAAAGATTCAAAACGATAATTTTCTCTTCGGTCATTTCTCTTATGGCGTATTTGCCCCCTTCCTTTCCAAAACCGCTGAGCTTCATGCCCCCATATGGCATGTTTCTAACCTTATAGTAGGCCGTGTCATTGATCATCACACCGCCACATTCAATTTCCCTGGCTGCTTTCATGGCCAGGTCAATATCCTGGGTAAAGACACCGGCTTGTAGGCCGTAGATAGAATTGTTGGTGGCTTTTATTGCGTCTTCGAAATCCTCATAGGTGTCAATCACTACCAGAGGGCCGAACACCTCTTCGCAGACCACCTTCATGTCCGGTTTGACATTTGTTAAGATTGTAGGAAGATAGAAACGCTCTCCTTGGGGCTTTCCCCCAGTGACCACCTTGGCGCCTTGTTTCACAGCCTCTTCAACCCATTCAGCGACGCGTCGCACCTCTTTCTCACTGATCATCGGCCCCAAAGTTGTCGTCTCCTCCATGGGATTTCCTAACACGAGGGATTCCGCGTATCGAGTTGCCTCCTCGATAAATTCCTCTTGCACATCCTTGTGCACGTAGATGCGTTGAATCGAAATGCAGACCTGTCCAGCGTTGTAGAAACCACGCTGTGCGCATGCGATTGCCGCCTTTTTGACATCTGCGTCCTTATGCACGATTACCGCAGCATTGCTGCCCAATTCCATGGCACATCTCCTGAGGCCAATAGTGCGTGTGATGTGCTCTCCCACTTCAGTACTGCCGGTCAAGCTGTAGAAATTGATGTCCGGATTCTGCAGTAGCCATTCCCCCACAGTGGAACCAGAACCGAGGACCAATTGGGCGTGTTCGGGGGGCAATCCCGCCTGCAATATGAGTTCCATCAACTGGCAAGCAGTAACAGGAGATTGCTGGGTGGGCTTCAGGACGACGGTGTTGCCCGCTGCGATCGCAGCCCCCACCTTAGATGTCATCAAACTAAGAGGATAATTGAAAGGAGCAATAGCACAGACGATCCCCACCGGCACACGGAGGGTGAAAGCCATACGGTTCTCCGAGCCTGGATTGGCCTCAACGGGAACCATCTCGCCTGTGATTCGCTTCGCCTCCTCGGCAAGGACTTCATAGTTTCCCGCAACACCCTTTACTTCGAGCCGCGCTTCCTTGATGGGTTTTCCAACTTCCCTGACAAGTGTTTCCGCCAACGTCTCCGCATTTTCCCTTACTAAATGGCTCAGCTTAGAGAGCACCTCATACCTCTCGTGAGGCGAAAGCTTAACCTCGTTAAAGGAGCGTCTAGCGGATTGCACGGCGAGATCTACGTGTTCTTTTGAGGCTTGGGAGATCGTGACAAATGGCTTTCCCGTATACCGATCAAGAACATCAAATCTCTGCTCGGTGTCTACCCACTCTCCCCCAACATACAAACCGTAGTTGTTCATTCCTCCATATCCTCCAATATCGCTGAATACGCCTTACTATCAAGAGAATTGTGGTTAGTGTTCAGTTGTTCAGAAACATAGACGTTAATATTCTCTGCGATCTCTTTCTAGGTCATTGGTAGCGCTTAACAACTCATCTGGTCTTTATTTCTTACGAGCAAACGCTGTGTTTCCCCTAACGTCCTCGGATGCACTCTAGGGTGGATAGGCGATGGTATAGAGATGCTTTCCTCCATTTAGTGGCCCTTTCAGTAGCGCTTCAATCTCCTCTTCATCGCGCATTGTCATCTTGTCGATCGGCGGGAGTTCGCCAGCTGGAAAGCGTGCCATGATGTCATCGATCAGCGTGCACATATAATCTAGCAAGGCCTCCAGACCCGGCTTGGCGTTCTCCGGATCCGCAAGGGTAGGGCGGCCAATGACGCCCTCCGGATATACCTTCACCTCGATCCCCCCAAGTCCGACGTGCTCATGTCCTTTGATCGGTGCATGATAAACCTCGCCGCCTTTGTCTACATGGCCTGGAGGTAGAAATCCTTCAGGCTTTGTATCCACGGCGAGGTCCATCTGCATGAATTCGGGAAAGAGAGACAAGGAGTAGGATGCTTCCACTTCACAGGCATGTTGGAAGGGAGTCTCAAAGGGTCCGCCGTGGGCTTTATCCTTGAGATGATCATGGATGACCGTTGGCCAATGCAGGGAAACCAGGATGCAGGGAACCTGGTATTTTTTGGCAAACTGGTGAAGTGCAAGCGGGATGACCTCCTCCTGGCCATGTCCATTCAGAAGGATTTGCTTGCGGAAGCCTGTGTTCCATAGACCGGCGATAATCCCCCGTAAATAGCCAAGGAAATAATCTTCCGGTATGACAACTGTGCCGGGCATACCCAAATGGTTATAGGGATGCGAGCCATACCACACCGGTTCCGCAATCGTGCAACCCGTCTCCATGGCAACTTGCTCGGCCATTCGTGAGACCAAGAAGACGTCTTCCCCGAGTGGTTGGGCCGCTCCATGACATTCCGTGCTTCCTACGGGAATGATGATCAGGTCATTTTTCTCAAGCCTTGCATTGATTTCGGTCATATTCATCGTTTGCAAGTAGAGACCACTTGCCCGTTCCATATGACCGCCGTCTGGTGGAAACTTCCATTTACCCATTGTCGACTCCCTTCATGGGATTTTTAAACCAATCATGAGGTGGATATTTAGATTACAGGTATGGCCAGATCCTCTGCGCCCTTAAGCGTTTGTGTAGCCTCCGGTAAGTAGGTATTGACCATCTCGACAACGATGCTCGCCTGATCAGCCATCCGCTTTCCATCAACGGTGGAGGTGAGTTGGCCGTGCCCAGCGACGACGGAATTGCCTGTCTTACAGTGAACTGGCGCTGCCACACGGACAATTTCAGGTGCCTCATACACACGGATAAATCCACCCGAAGCGGGTGGATTGTCGGTGTGGATATCGAGCGGAATCTCAACGGCAGCGCGCAAGGCAGCCATCATCGGAATTGATAGATCACGAACTGGATTGATGCTGTCTGCTCCGAGGCTTTCAAGGAGTTTGAAGGAGCAAGGATTACAATGGCCCAGGTGTGCTGAGGTCTTGAAGATGATGTCTCCTGGTAAGGCGCCATCCTTGCGCATTTGCCCTACCAACCACATCATGCCTTCGTCGTAGATCAGAAATCCACGGCAACCCAGATCATACCCTCGCTTGATATCTTCGACAGCACGCAGTACTTGTTCCATACCGCGCAATCGGTAACTAATACGAACGCCTTGGGAGGACAGGACGGTCGCGCCGGTATCATAGGTCGCCCGAGGCCCGATTGAAAGCAAGAGCTCCGTGCCGTAGTCATGACAAAGTCGGCAGTATTCCTTTATCTCCTCACGTGTGTGGCGGAACATACCATAAGTCTCTGTTACCCGGTTGATGGTTACATTGTTCTTGGTTGCCGTATTCAGCAATGACTCGACGGCTTCAGCCGTGTTTACTGTCGGTATTTCAATTCGAAACGAAGCGCCATCCGGGAAACGGGCGTCCGAGGTCGGCATATCGAATAGGTCGCCAGTCGGTAACCCTAATTTCTTGGCATACTTACGGGTTTCTTCAAACATTTTAAGCTCTCCAATTTTATGTATTCAGCTTCTATGGGCTGGCAGCGCCGGGTAATAAACCCAAATTAGCTTCAGTGGCTCGTCGCCAATATTCTCTACACGATGTGTGACGCCCACGGGGGAATAGAAAGCAGTTTCTGGTCCAATTTCCCATTCTCCTTCACCCTCGATCACGATTTTTGCACGTCCGCTAATTAGGAATAAGACCTCCTCGGCCTCCTCGTGTGCATGATCAGGTATCATGCTGCCAACTTCGGTGATGTTCATCCCCATGGATATGTTCTTGACACCGCCAAATTTTGGGGCCAATAAAAGCTTTGAGGTTCGCGGTGGCTCTCGGAATTCTCCAGGTACATCAGCGACTCTGACAAACGGGGGGTTCTTCATGATTTACATACTCCAACCCATGATAGAATGGATGTAGTTTCATCAGATGAAACCGTGTTTTGTATAATGATAGTGTATAAACAATTTCCCCCTGTGTCAATCTTTTTTGCCCCGCGAAACACAGTGGGTTGTGCACTTTGTTGAGATTTTACTTACCCGCATTTTGTAACTTGACCATTTTGTTTGCGAATGCTATTTTTGTTCTATGAAACTAAATTTCAATAGATGAAACGAGCGCGCTAAGCAATGATGCCAAAGAACAAATACCGGGTCAATTACGGTAAGTCCTATCTTGAATTCGTTCTGCCCAGGGGCATGCAGATGGATGTTGCCGATGCCAAACCTGTTGAGCCCCTTCAGGACATTAACCTAGCCGTAGCTGATGCTATGGCGCATCCCCTAGGCTCCCGGCCTCTACGCGAGCTGGCTCAATCGGGGCAAAAAGTTTGTCTGGTTTTCACCGATATCACCCGCTCCAGCCCGGACAGCATCTTAGTACCAGCGCTCCTACACGAACTCGAGCAAGCCGGGGTGCGGGACGAAGATGTCACGCTTCTTTGCGGCATCGGTATGCATCGCCCCTCAACATTGGAAGAAAAGCGAATCAAACTCGGTAGCCAAATTGTCAAACGCTATACGGTGATAGATAACGAGCCTCAAAATCCCGCCACCTTGGTAGATCTTGGGATCACCCCTGGCGGTGTGCCCGTTCAAATGCACAAAGTGGCGGTGAATGCCGACCTGCTAATTGCCACAGGAATTGTGGAACCCCATCAATATGCCGGATACTCTGGAGGACGGAAAACCGTGGCGATTGGTGCTGCGGGCGAACCCCTTGTCGCCTTTACCCATGGACCAGCCTTTGTTGATCATCCGGGGACGAGACTGGGGAAAATTGAAAACAACCCTTTCCATGATGCACTTGTGGAAGCATCTCGCAGGGCCGGGTTGGACTTTATACTCAATGTAGTCCTGAACGACAAGAAACAAGTGCTGCGAGTTGCAGCCGGTGATCCTGAAGATGCTTTTCTGGACCTGGTGGCGTTTGCAAGATCTGTCTACGAGGTTCCGATTGCGCATGCTTATGACATCGTCATAGGAGGCGTAGGACATCCCAAAGACAGCAACCTTTATCAGGCCAGTAGGGCACCCACTTACCTCTATTTTGCACCCACGCCGGTAGTGCGGCCAAACGGATTCTTGATCATCCCTGCCCGCTGTGAGGAAGGAGCCGGTAGCGGGGCTGGAGAACAGCGCTTCCTATCTGCCATGCGGGATTCGCCTGATATCACTACTATCTTGGCTGATGCCCGGGAAAACGGCTATCCTCCTGGCCAGCAGCGCGCTTTTGTCCTGGCCAAGGTTCTGGAAAAGGCTCGGATAATTATTGTTGGAAGTGATTATCCCGATCTGGTATCGGACTGCAAGATGATCCCTGCTAAAACGATGGCCGAGGCTCTTTCCATCGCTGAACAAGATTTAGGGAGATCATGCAATGTACTTCTCGTACCTCATGCAATGCTTACCCTCCCTGTGATCCAAACTCGACATCGTTAGAGTTAATTGGTTAATCATGAAAGCGCTACAAGTTATCCAACCAGGATCTTTCTCGGTGGTCCAGGTCCCAAAGCCGATACTTGACAATGACGCACGGGATCGAATTCTCGTCCGCACATCATGGGTGTCAATGTGCGGGAGCGATATTCCCTTTTTTAACGGTGGCAAACCATCGCTCCCTTATCCACTGCACTGGGGAGAGCACATTCATGAGTGCGTTGGAATGGTGTTATCCAGCACTTCACAGAATTTTCAGGCAGGCGATTGGGTGGTGGCTATTCCAGAAGCCAATCGCGGATTGGCTGAGCTCTTTATCGCTCAGGCTAACAAAGCCGTTCGCATAGTAGAGAACGGGGAGGATAAATCGGATTTTTGCCTGATCCAACCACTTTCAACAGTGATGAACGCAGTTGATCGTTTAGGAGATATTGCGGGATCTACCGTGGCTGTTATTGGGTTGGGTTCAATCGGGATTTTGTTTTGTTGGCTGCTCAGGAAACAGGGTGCTGGCCAGATCATCGGAATTGATCCCTTGGCTTCTCGCTGTGATGTGGCAGATAATTTTGGAGCCGATCAAACTTTTCCAATAAAAAGCGATGAGTATGTTCGTAATGCCAGGGATTCGACACGGATCATTCCCATTGGGGTTTGCATCGAATCGGTAGGACATCAAATGCAAACCATCAACGATTGTTTTGCCATTATCCAGAAACATGGGACGGTTCTAGCTTTTGGCGTCCCGGATCAGCCGGTATATCCCATTGAATATGAAACTTTTTTTCGAAAAAATGCCCGGCTGATTGCAGCCGTCACGCCGGTATGGAAGGAATACCTAGAAAAGGCTCAAGATCTATTCCTGGAACACAGGGATGAGCTGACCCCGCTCATAACACACCGCTTGACCGTGCAAGACGCAGAGAAGGCTTTTAAAATGTATGCGGATCACTCGGACGGCATTTGCAAGGCGATTATTGATTTTTCACATTGGTAACAAATAAAAGTATGAACACAATTTCTGTGGATTTACTGGCAAAGGTTGAACCACCTGAAGAAAACACATACCTGAATTGCATACGGTGTGGATTGTGTTTGGCTGTTTGCCCGACATACCGCGAAGATCTCATTGAAACAGCCTCACCTCGCGGGCGCGTTGCATTAGCTCGCAAAGGCCTGGAGGGCCAGCTTGATTTCAGCCCCAATCTATATGAGCAGATGTACAAATGCTTTGGGTGCCTAGCATGTGACGACATCTGTCCAGTTGGGATTCGCCCTGCTGAACTAGCCCTCGCTCTGAGGGTTTTGCAAGAGCAGGCCCGCCCTAAAAAATGGAAGGATATCCTTTTCGGAAAAATACTCTCGCAACCGGAGATGATAGAGAATACCACCCTACCTCTGCGGATTTACCAATCATTGGGATTACGCAGACTGGTTTATTCACTGGGATTGAGGAACCTCTTGCCCGGAAAAATCCGTGATCTGGAGGCCATGCTTCCCCGGATTCCTCGCCGACCGCTAAGGCATTTTCTCCCAGAGATCACGGAATCGTTTGGAGAAAATCGCCACCAAGTAGGATTCTATTTGGGCTGTGCCCAAAGCCTGCTCTTCTCTGAGGGGAGCTCAGCCTCTGTGCGGGTATTAGCAAGGAACGACTGCAGGGTAATGGCTCCCAGAAATGTAGAGTGCTGTGGGATGCCAGCGCTGGGGTATGGCCGTCTGGACCTGGTGCGGAAACAAGCCAGGCACAACATCGCCGTTTATGAGTCGCTGGAGGTTGAGGCGATTGTCACCGATTGCGCCACGTGCGGGTCAACACTGAAGGGCTACGGCAAGTTGCTACAAGACGATCCTGATTGGGCTGATCGGGCAAAAAACTTTAGTGGCAGAGTTCGCGATATCAGTGAGTTTTTATGCGAGCTCCCTTTGAAAAAGCCGGGCAATCGTCTTGATGCCCGGGTAACATATCACGAGCCCTGTCATCTAGGCAGGGCTCAGCAGGTTAAGGACCAACCCCGTGATTTATTAAAACTCATCGACGGTCTTGAATTCAGAGAATTGCCCGAGGCAGATTGGTGCTGTGGCTCTGCCGGTAGTCAGTTGATGACTCATTATGAAACCTCACTATGCGTTTTGGATCGAAAAATGAACAATCTTAAACAAGCCGGAGCGCAAATCATCGCCTCTGGATGCCCTGGCTGCCAGATGCAGTTGAACAGTGGCATCCGCCGCAATAATCTTAATGTGCGAGTTGTTCACCCAATCTTGCTGCTAGACGAAGCATACGGGACACCCGATGAATAAGCAGATCATCAACCTTCTAATACGCATCCTCGGCCCTAAGGCAGTGTTATTCACTCCTGAAGATCTGGCTACCTACAGTTATGACGGGACTTTTGTAGAATCGAATCCGGGGGTTGTTGTTCTACCCGAAACCACCCAACAGGTCAGCCAGGTAGTTCAATTAGCAGCCGAGAAACACCTGCCAGTTGTGCCGCGAGGCATGGGGTCCGGGTTGGCTGCCGGTTCGGTTCCATTTCCTGACAACAGCGTTGTCATCTCGCTAACCCGAATGAATCACACCCGAGAAATTGATACCCTCAACGCAATAGTGAAAACCGAGGCTGGAGTCATCACTGCAGATTTGCAAGCGGCAGTTGAAAAACATGGCTTGTTTTATCCACCCGATCCATCGAGTATTCGCCATTCAACGATTGGCGGCAATATCGCCTGTAACGCAGGTGGGCCGCGCTGCCTGAAATACGGGGTCACAGGTGATTATGTCCTTGGTTTGACGGTAGTCCTGGCTGATGGAAGGGTCCTGAATACTGGGGGGGAGGTCATAAAAGACGTTACCGGGTATGATCTCAAGAGACTATTCACTGGATCTGAGGGCACACTCGGCTTGATAACCGAGGCAACTTTACGACTTATTGCCAAACCACAATTTACGAGAACGGCGTTGATAGATTTTGTTTCCCTTGAGAATGCCTCCCAAACTGTCAACGCAGTGCTTTCATCGGGGATTGTTCCTGCAACCTTAGAGTTAATGGATCAAACCGCCCTTGTTTGCATTGAGCAAGCCATGAAGCTAGGCCTGGAAACTAATATTGAAGCTTCCTTATTAATTGAGACCGACGGAAATGACGAACGAACAGTAGCCCATGAGATCGAGAATGTGGTTCGGGTTTGCGAAGCAAACGGGGCTCGATCTGTGAAGCTTGCCCAAGGTGCGGCTGAGCGTGACAAATTATGGTTAGCAAGACGCTCGATCTCACCTTCCCTGGCTCGAAAAGCACCAAACAAACTAGGCGAAGACATCACGGTTCCGCGCAGTGCAATTCCTGAAGTGATAAGGAAGATCAGGGGGATCAGCGCGCATTATGAGCTTCCCATTGTGATATTCGGGCATGCGGGCGATGGAAATTTGCATCCGAATATCCTGTTCGATAAGCGCCAACCAGATCAGTGGGAGAAAGTCGAGGCCATGGTCGCCGAAATCTTTGAAGCTGCACTGGCCGTGGGAGGCACGCTATCCGGCGAGCATGGTATAGGCACTTTAAAGCTACCTTACCTGGAGAAAGCCCTAGGTCCTGTATCTATTGACGTCCAGAAACAAATTAAGACAAGCCTTGATCCAAACAATATCTTTAATCCTGGTAAGATGTTTATCGATTAACTCAATATTTGGGAGCGGCAAATGGCAGAGAAGAACATATATGTTCCCGTGGAAAATCTTACTAACTTCATGATCGATGCGCTTATCGCCATGGGAGTGCCAGGTGATGACGCAAAAATCGTTGCGGATGTCTTGATCACCGCCGATCGCTGGGGAATCCGTTCCCATGGTGTAGCCCACTTGAGAATGTATAACCGCCGCCTCAAGGCAGGTTTACATCTTCCTGTTACGAACTGGACTATCGTCAAAGATACCAAGACGACTGCCGTCATCGATGGTGGAAACGGTATGGGGATGGTGGTGGGCTACCAGGCAATGAAAATAGCTATTCAGAAAGCCCGTCAATTTGGAATGGGAGCAGTCGCTGTCCGAAATTCGAGCCATTACGGTGCTGCCGGTTACTATCCTGCGTTGGCAACCAAGGAAGGAATGGTTGGTTTAAGCTTCTCCAATGCGCATCCTTCGATTGCTCCAACGTTTGGCGTGAAGCCAATGTTAGGAACCAACCCGATAGCAGTGGCTATCCCAACCGATGAGGAATTCCCATACTTATTTGATGCTTCCACGTCGATTGCACCGCGCGGGAAGATCGAAGTAGCAGCCCGGGCAGCTCAACCCATTCCTGAGGGTTGGGTCATTGGTGAGGACGGAAAGTTTGATACCGATTCCGAGGGCATGATCAATCGAATGAATGATGCAATTGCAGCCCTGCTTCCCGTCGGTGGTATGGGTGAAGAGCAGGGAGGGCATAAAGGATACGGTTTGGCAACCATGGTGGAGATCTTCTCTTCTGCCTTTCAAGATGGGACTTATCTCTGGGGATTATCTGATACAGACAAGGATGGTAATCCGCAATTCCTTAGAATAGGGCATTTTTTCATCGCCATCGATGTTGAGCATTTTGTCCCTCTGCCTGTATTCAAGCAGATCTCAGGGAATATATTGCGCGAGTTGCGGACCTCGCCCACAGCTCCGGGTCAAAAACGCGTTTTCACAGCAGGTGAAAAAGAACACATCAAGGAGCAAAAGGTTGAGCAAGAGGGGGTGGCAATCGCTCCAGGAGTTTGGGAAGCCATAATCTCCCTCGCCCAAGAATTGAACATATCGCGGGACAGCCTAGGTTTTTAACGTGAGGGAAGCATATCTTCAGAGCCCTGACCCATGTTTCAGAGGCATTGAAGCCCCTCGGAGGAAATAACCTTCGCTGTAGAAGCAAGAATTTTCACTATTCGAATTTCAAACATGAAGCTTATTATCGTCCTGGGGAAATCCCGGGGCTTCATGAGTCCACTCAAGATGTTTACATCTGTTGGTGGGGGCGATGTCCTGATTGGAAGTTCTTAGTGCGTCCAACCCAAACAACGTGAAATTGACTGAGATGCTTCGATCACCGCGGCAGAGATCTCGATGATGCGCGGGGGCGTCATGCGGCTAGTCGGGCTAGGAATGCTAAGCGCAGCTACCATAGTGCCCGATTGATCTAGTATCGGAGCAGATACTGCACAAATCCCTAGCTCGTATTCCTCCTGATCAACACTGTACCCCTGTTCAGCGATCCGTTGAAGCTGACTCTGCAATTCGTCTGGCGAAGTGACTGTGTTCTCTGTGTGAGCTCGAAGAGGCTTCTTCAGGAAGGAGCTCAATTCCTGGGAATTCAAATTGGCTAGAAACATCTTGCCACTTGCTGTGCAATGAGCGGGGAGGTTTTGCCCAACAGCTGCAGCAATCGTAAGTGCGTGATTGCTGTGCATGACTTCGATGTAGAAGACATTGTTGTCATCGAAAATACTTAAATCACACGTTTCATCCCACTGGTCCCTCAACTTTGTCATCACCGGGATGGCTTCTCGGCGAATATCCATC
The DNA here is from genome assembly GCA_004376465.1 of Anaerolineales bacterium. GTDB lineage: Bacteria > Chloroflexota > Anaerolineae > Anaerolineales > E44-bin32 > E44-bin32. Next base: position 11,890 of record SOJU01000151.1, read on the forward strand.
CGCTGGATCACACGGAACCCCAGATTAGCCAGTCGAACGCCCAGACGGTATTTTTGCCCATCGATAGCGCGCTCTAGGAAGCCCTGCTGTAGGAGGGTCGTCACAATTCGGTGAGTGGTTGACTTGTGCAAATCCACGGCCTGAGCGATTTCTGACAACCCCATAACAGGATGTTCGTTGTCAAAGCTTGCCAGTATTCGCGCTGCCCGCTCGACGGCTCGTACGTTGTAATCAGAGGGATCTTTCATAGGTTATGGACTATCGTGGGCAATTCTTTCTCGTCAATTTCTATCAATTGTCGCTTATGATTGTACCTTTTTTTGGGTTGCTATCATCTGCTCGTATTCAGCATCATCAACATAGATGATCGCGGAGATAGGACAGTTGAGTTCACAGGTACCACATTCGATACAAAGAGTGGGATCGATATGAGATTGCAATTCCCCCTCAGTAATGGCATCGCTCTCACAGCCCACCACACAAGCACCACAGTTTATACATTCCACAGTAACGACAAATGGCATACTCTATACCTCTACGAGCTATGTCGGGTAATTGCTAAACAGGCTATCACCGGTACATGCCCTCCGGATCGATTACTTCATGAATTAAATGAATCTCTTCTGCAGAGGGAGCCTCTGTTTGTTGAATTTCATCAGGCACGATAGGAATGAACGCCATATTAGCCAGAACATCCTCGATGGATGTATCGGGATGGATCGACCTCACTCGCATGCGCCTGCTCTCTTCATCGAAGTCAAAGACCGCTTTATCGGTAATGACAACGCTGGGGCCTCCAACCAAGCCCGCTTTTTCACGATCTCCGCTTCCACGCAAGTACCCCGGGCTAGTGATAAAGGACACTGCCTCCTTAAGTTTGCGGGCTTCATGTCGAATAATGACGATAGTGCGACGGGCGCTGGAAGCGATATCATTACCCCCTCCACTTCCTGTGAATCGGCGGATTTTCCCCTTTGGATCGCCAAGTTGAGTTGTATTCAGATTGCCATAGGCGTCCACCTCGAGCCCTCCAAGGAATCCGACATCCACCAAGCCTTTATGCAGAACCATCCCCAGCATATCGACAAAGCTTGTCAACGCCTTGGCGCGGTACCAGAAGCGTGGATCCGAGAGACCCGAGCCGATTTCAATGGGTTCTGGATCAACTACTCCGAGCTCAAGAATAATTGAGATGTTGGGAGCATGTGTACGCTTGGCGAGGAAGCAAGCGACCACCGGGAGTCCTAAACCTACAGCTACAATCTCACCATCTTTTAACTCACGGGCACCCGCCACCGCCATTAATTCAAAAGATGAATATTCAAGTGTGCTAGTCATGAGATTTCTCCTGCTCGCTCAATATCCCAGCACTGGGTCTGCAATTAGCGTATTGAGATGCTCCATGCCACCGACTAAATCCAAGTAACCCCAGTGATCGTCTACGCCATAGACATATTCATCCAGATAAGTACTAAATCCATCCGTTGTTTTTGATTCTTTAGCATAGAGTTGGATGTGCTTCACATCGAAATCGTAAAGATCATAAACCGATGTCGGATGGGCTGAGAAGGGCAGGTGAACCACGTGAGATACTCGGAAGCCCGGGATCACAGTCCGACTAGGATCGCGTCGTATCTCATCGGTAGAGACCAGTCGCTCAGTAATAACGATTACCCTCTTGCTTGATTTAGCTTGTTCTTCATTGTCCCAGAGCGGTCCCAAGATCCAGGCGTTCCCTTCAGAATCGGCATAAGGAACTTGCACAACCGCAACATCGGGTATTAGCGGCTTCAAGACAAGCCACTCTTCGCCAGAAAATGGATCGTTTAGGCGGCTAACGACAGGCGGGGAGATCTGTTCCAACCGTTTCAGGATGTCCGAACCCTGAAGTGAGCGGATGGGAATGAAAGGTAGGCCAAGCGCGCCAGCCAAGTAGCGGAATACCATTGAAAGGCTGCTCGACTCCTCTGAGTCAAGTTTGCCCTCCTCATAAGCTCGAACGATACAGGAATGTTGGCCGGAGCGACCCCGTGATCCACCGCCATTAATGACCTTGTCAACTGCACCAGCCCCAACCAGGATATCCGCGTCGATCCCGGCAACGCATTGAGAAACCGTCAGCCCTTTGATTCCCTGGCGGATTACTTCGTGGGCAAAAGCCATAGGACAACGTGCGGTTGCGAATCCAGATAAGGCTACATGCGAACCGGGGAGCACCGAGGCTACCGCATCTGCCAGGGGGGTCACCTTAGTCATAGTGGCCTCCTTTTAAAGAGACGGACGTTCATCGAAAAGAACAAGCTGGATATTGCAAACCGCGTCTTCTATCTTAACTTCGGCAAGCTCAACGGGCCGATCGAGTTTTTCCTCTATCGCCAGGACAATGAGATTTGCCGGGACGCAGGTGAACGGCTCAACACCATGCTCTATCAACTTTTTCTCTACCTGTAGGTGGATACATCCCTCAACCTGTATCTGCAGTAGGCGATCGTCGATCGAGAACGACGCTGAAACAGCGATATTCTCATCCTGAATAACCTCGCAGATCGTCTGGATGATGTGGTCCACATCTGAAGATTGGATCAGATCAAGGCATTTTTCCAGGAAGTATTCTCGCCCTACAGTTGTCGTGCGGAAACGAGCTCCCTTACCGCGTTCATCCCAAAAAGCTTTCTGAAGGTCGTAAATCAAATTGTTTGCGTAATCTTGTGGAATTGTGTTCTTCTTCATGATCCTTCCTCATAGTAGGGAGCCCCCCACTTCTCATCAAAGACCAGCTCATGCCGTTCCATCCGGGGGCGAGGTTTGTGTGGGCGGGTTGGGTGACCAATCGCAATGATACTGATCACCTTGAATCCCTCGGGGACATCAAACAAAGCCTTCAGCCGTTCCTCGTCGCGGATGTCGATGCAAGGTGCGATGACCCAGCATGCGCCCAGCCCTATTGCAGTGACCATCAAGAGCATATTCTCTATCGCTGCAGAGGTGTCATAGGGGAGGTCCCAGACCTCTTTCTTGCCACAAACGACGATATTGACGGGGGCTTTTGCGAGGAAGGTCGAGACCTTGCCAGAGGTTAGCTTTTCGAAAATGGCCTTTTTCTTCTCCTCATCATCTAGAGTTGTGAAGCGTTCCTGCATTTTTTTCGTTACATACTCCGCTGTGAATCGCCGGCCACTCCCCCCTCCAGCGATGGCCCCCAGTTGATTGCGCGTGGCGCCATCGCGCACAACAATGAAACGCCAGGGTTGCGCATTTTCCCCTGATGGCGCCTGCCTTGCAGCCTCAAGAATGAGATCAAGATCGCCCTCGGCAACCGGCTCATCCGTATAATCACGAATGCTGCGACGGTCCTGTATGATCTTGATAGCCGCATCGGTAAGATTATAGGTTTCAGACATTTGGGATCCTCCCTGTCCAGCTTTTCAAGTTGGACTTCAGGTGTCTCGTTCTGCGGGACGGAGTTTTACTCAATAAGACGCTAATAATGTAGCATATTTTTTCTTACAATTCCACAGGGA
>SOJU01000120.1 GCA_004376465.1 Anaerolineales bacterium
TTTTCCACGCTGCTGGCGATCTGACCAGCGAAAGCATCTTGCGTGGCGGGGATCTTTTTATAAGGCTCCAGGTCGAGATCTGCAGATGAGATGACGGTTGCCCCCTCCTGGTCAATGAGCAGGAATCGGGTCTCGATTGTGGGACTGAGTTCGATTGTAAAATCTCGGAGGCTGTTCAATTCCGCTTGCGAGAGCGGAGATGTGGCCTCGATTTCAAGCAGGTCGGAGGGGGCGATTACCTGAACGTTTAGATTACCGATGACTTGTTGTTGAATCGCATTGAATGCCTGTCCGATTTGCGGGTCTGGTGCTTCGATATGCAGTTGAGGTAAGAGGCTCTGCGTGATCACGTGCGCCTGGGAGATAAGGCTGTTTTCAAGTGAGTTCAAGAAATAAGATTCCGCGAGAGAGAGCAGCGAGAAACCAGTGATGATCACGGCGATGAAAATCACTGCTAAGTGGCTGAGCAGGATTTTGCTTCTCAAGCTGCGCGCCCAGGTGAAAATGGGATAACGCTGAGGCAGGGCTTTCATAGAGCTATCCGCAGGCATCGAGTCTATACCCCACACCTCGAACGGTCGCGACTGAATCGGCGGCGAGCGGATTCGCTTCACGCAAGCGAGCGCGCAGCCTCCTTACGGCTGTGTCTACCGCGCGTGTATCACCAAAAAAATCGTAGCCCCATACTGTGGAGATCAATTGCTCCCTGGTCAGGACGTGCCCCTCGTTACGAATCAGGGTTTCAAGGAGGTCGAACTCCAGGGCGGAAAGCTCTAGAAGATGCCCATCCCAGTGCGCCTCATGTTTGTCAAGATTCATCGAGAGCGAACCCTTTTTCAAGATTGTTTCATTCCTGATCTCCGAGGCTTGAGCTCGGCGGAGCACGGATTTTATACGCGCGATTAGTTCACGAGTGCTGAAGGGTTTAACGACATAATCGTCTGCTCCGAGTTCCAACCCAACGACCCGATCAATTTCCTCATCTCTTGCTGTGAGCATGATAATCGGAATATTGTCTTCCTTGCGGAGGCTTCGACATACCTCCAAACCGTCGATCCCAGGAAGCATGAGATCCAGAACGATTAAGTCTGGTTGCCTCGCATTTGCGAGTTGAATCGCTTGCTCGCCATCCCGGGCGACGAGAACTGAGAAGTTAGCTTTCTCCAGGTTGTAACGCAGGACATCCACGATTGACGGCTCATCATCGACAACCAGGATCGTGTATTGTGTGGTCTGAGCGGACATTGATATTCCTCAATGTCTATTATATAGTTTCTTCTGTGACTATTTTGTGACAGCTTTTTGGCAGGATCGATATAGGAAATGAGGTGGGTACTTGCTTAAATGTGAGGAGTTTCTAAGGAATAAATTATGGGGTTCAATAATTCAAGGGAAGGAAACATGATCGGCGCTCTGCACGGCAAAGTTTCGCATAGCCATATAGAGGTCTGTGTGGGAGCCGATGAATCAGTAAGTTTGAAGACCTCACAATTATGCGTAGATTGGAGATCAATTAGATTGACTGCGAAGAGAATCTTATAATGAGAACAGGCATTATGCCATTGGAATCTCATCACGAGCAGATGAATACACGGAACTAAACCAATAAATCAACAGTATTAATACGTAGTATCCAAAATAGGCAATGACCTCGGTTAGCGAGGGATTTGCGTTGTACCCGAAAAGGACCTTTAATGTTTGACCCAGCGCGGAGCTTTCAGATAGTATTTGACTGACATCCCAGAGGGGATTAACGAGAGCAGGGATGAGATTAGCTTCATTGAATTCGTGTACAGCATGCCCAACCAGTCCGGCGGAGAATAATATCATCAAGACGCTCGTTGATAAAAAGAAAGTTTTGAATTGCATCCGGCTAATGCTGGCGACAAGTGTGCTGGTGAACGCAATCGCAACGATCAAGCCCAGTAAAGCCCCAAGCACAGTCATCGTTATGCCCATAGTGAACGTGGTTGTTGTGAGGAAGAGCCCAATTTCAATACCCTCCCTGAGGACGGCAAAAAACGCCAAGCTAAAAAGAGCCCAACGACCTCGGTCGGAGGTTGCTGTACGGATATCGGCTTCAAGATTCTGGTTGAGATTCCGAGCCTGATGGTTCATCCAGAAGATGACCCATGTTAATACAATCGCGGCGATAATCATCGTTACACCCTCGAAAATTTCCTCCGATCTGCCTGTAAAACTTGCGCCGACGGAATGGATGATCACGGCTGCTCCAAGGCTGAAGATGCTTGCCATCCCGACGCCCAGCCACACGGAGCCGCGAAGGTGCGGTCGATCGAGTTTCACAAGCGTTCCCAAGATTATCCCGATGATGAGACTTACCTCTACGCCTTCGCGTAGTGTGAGAAGAAAGCTGGGTAACATTTCGCACTCCTGATTAATTTTGCGACCTTCAGACCAGGGGGTACAGCGCTCGCCCATCAGGGGAGTAACGCTGATATTGCATTCCTCTGATCTGGCAGATGGATATTGATCACGAAAGAAAGGTCAAAAGGTAATTACCGGCAATGATAATCCAAATTCTCGGGATAGTCTCGAAAACACGTAAATTCCCCCGCGTATCAGGGGTGAATTTTAAAAGTTCATTTGGGCCTCCGTACGGAGTAAAACAACCTGAATGACTACATGCCAAAGGTGTGCCATAATGCGAACATGTTTCTAGGAAGAAACTAGAATAAGTGTGAGCCCCTATTGTAGAACTTAACGAGTGGAGGTAGGTATATGTCGATCAAACGAAACCAGTTCGTGATGAACCTCGGATCGGTCCTACTGATTACAGCAATCATCAGTGGGTGCCAGTCGGAGCCGGCTAGTAAACCTGTCAATCCTGAGCCACCAACAATACCTCTTGAAGCGACGAAGGAGGTTGAACAGCCTGTGATTGAACCAACAGAAACCCCTGAGCCAATTCAGAGTGAGAAGGAGTTCATCCTCACGAGCGAGACTTTTCTTGAAGGCGAACCGATCCCATCTAAATATGCATGTAATGGGGACGACATCTCGCCTCCACTTGCGTGGAGCGGAGCGCCCAACAATACGAACTCTTTTATTTTGATCATGGATGATCCCGATGCGCCCGTGGGTATGTGGGTCCATTGGGTTATCTTCAATATCCCCGGGAATGCAACGGCGATAGATGTTGGGCTGTCTGTAGATGCAGAACTTCCCGATGGCAGCCGGCAAGGGACCAACAGTTGGGGGAGGTTGGGGTATGGTGGCCCTTGTCCGCCGAGTGGCGTTCATCGCTATTTTTTCAAACTCTATGCGTTAGACGCGCCGCTCGCGCTGGATGAAAGCGCAACTAAAGAGGAAGTGCTTGCGGCAATGGAAGGCCACATTCTTATGGAGACGGAGTTAATGGGAACCTACAGCATCTCCGGTGGTTGATCGCTGATCCATTTCCACCACAAATTCATCTCCTGTACACATTATCGTTTAAAGGGCAGGCACGTCTGTCAGATAAATTGGTAGAAGGATAATTGGCGAAGTTGGATAAGACGACACGCCTCCAGAGAATGTTTTCGGAGGCGTGTTCGTATTTATATAGGGTAACCTCAAACCTTCCCTTGCCGGATTGGCAGTTTCAAGGTCAGCGGATGAACGGGTCTAACGCTCGATCTCCTCTTTCAGGCTTTGGAACTCAACCTCGGTGTCATCAAGGTCTGAGAGCACACCCCTCAGTTGATCTTCCTCGCTGAGGATAAATCTTCGGTAGGGGGCGATAGCCTCGCGCAGGCGTCCGACAGAGCGTTCAAGCTCGCGCTTGAAATTCTCTGTTAGAACCTCGCGCAGCGATTCCTGCAATTGCGACATCTTCTGCCGGAATTCTCGCTTCGCTTTATTACGGCGGTAGGGGATAACGGCCAGCCCAAGGATGCCGATGACACCTGCAGCGAGGATCCCTGTGACGTCCGCGGCAGCGGTGGTGAGAACAGCACTGAGGATCAACCCAAGACTTATTGCGCCTACTTCAACCAACCCAACCAGAGCGACGGATTCACGAACGGATTCTGTCAAACGCGCGGCTTCGGCTTTCTGGTCAAAACTTGCGATAACTTGATCCGCCTGCGCTCCCACACTATCCAGAAGCTGACGACGGTTGTATGCAAAACCGCTCGCAGCTTGTTTAGCTGCATCGCGGAGCGCCTCGGTTTCCTTTCTCCTTCCTAGCTCATCCGCCATCAGCCGCCATTGACGCAGCTCCCGTTCCACCAGCCAGTCAATGATCTCTTCGACGTGATGTTCAATTCGCTGAGGTGTATCACCAACGACATCGCTCTCAAAGGCCGCACGCATTTTCTTCGAATTGAGCATGTCGCGGATTTTTAGAATGCGCAATCGGTCGTCGAGGAACTCCTCTCCTCTCATCCGCATCGAGAGCAATTCTTTTTCAATTCGATCCAGGTGGCGTCCAAACTCCGCCTGTGTGTCGCTTTCAAAGAGCTCGAGCTGATTCTGGACTTTCTGTAACGTAACCGAATCATCCGCTAATACATCCACTCGTTTTTGAGCGAGGTCTTTGTATTGTCTGGCGATTTTTAAACTCACACCGAGAGGATTAAGCAGTTTTAAGTTGATGATACTTTCCTTCGAAAGTGTCTCTTGCAGATATTCCTGGAAACGTTGAAATGCGCCCGTTTGTTTCGAATCGGAGTCATCCGCCATCATTTGCTGAGCTGCACGGGCAGAGAGTTGGAAGATCTCGGGTTCGAAATCCAGCAAGCGCTGAACTTGATTACTGACGAAGGTAACGACTTCATCAATGGCTTCTGCATCCTGAAGAATGTCGATTTTATTGATGATCACGACGACTTTTTTGCCCCACTTACGGATGTTTTCCAGGAAATCGCGCTCACTCTCTGTGAAGGGTCGATCAGCCGAAGTAACGAAGATGACCAAATCGCTGCGGGGGACGAACTCTCGCACGATGGCTTCATGATGGCGCATGACGGCGTTTGTCCCCGGGGTGTCGACGATGTGGACTTCACGCAGGATTTCCGCAGGGTAACGCACAACGCGTACATCATCACTGATGAACTCCGGATTTCCTGGTTCGCCATATTTGACGATGTAAATCCTATCCGTCGTCGGCGTTACACCCTCTTTAAGGAAAGTTTCGCCAAGCAAGGCGTTGATGAGCGCGGATTTCCCGCTGTTAAATTCACCGACGACGACGAGCAGGAAGAGTTCGTTGAGTTGATCGAGAGCCTGATGCAGGTGCTCGCTATCACTCGTTTCGATCTCCCAGGTATCAAGGATATGAAGCAATCGTCGAATGAGATCTCTCTCTCGTTGCCAGATCGCACTCTGATGTTCATTCAGGAGCCGTAATATCGACATCCTAGTTGTTCTCCTCTTGGGTTATTTTCGATGACTCAAAATCAGGTTTGTACTAGGATTCTATTGTAATCGCCCGAGCGCTTTATCCAAAGGGTAAGGAATGTTGTTCGCTATTGATGCGGTAGATAGGTTCAGCTCTCATGGATTTTTCGGTTCCTCCCGTAGGAGCATTAGGGGTCTACCCGTACACGGATAAGCCATGTAACATTTTCATGGGTTTATCGTTAATATGAGTGAAGAGATTATTCAAACACTGGATGATGCTCGTTTGATCGAACGGGCGAAGCGGGGTGAGGTAGAGGCCTTCGGCTGCCTGTACGAACGCTACCTCGAGTCGATTTATCGATACATTCGCACTCGGGTTGCTGAGGACCGAACCGCCGAGGATCTCACAGAGACTGTTTTTTTACGGTCTTTCGAATCACTGAGTCGTTACAAAGAGAAAGGCTTACGATTTTCTGCTTTCCTGTACCAGATCGCTCGGAATCTGCTGGTGGATCATTACCGGCAGAAGGAGGAAGAACTACCGCTAGAGAGCGCAGACCAGATCAGCGTTTCACCCTCAAGGATTGACGACATAATCGTCATTCAGGACCAGGTGGATCGCTTGCGGGTGGGTCTGGAAGCATTGCCGGAGGAGTATCGAGAGATCATTCGGCTGCGGGTGTTACTCGAGCTCTCAACAACGGAATGCGCACAGTGGATAGGACGGAGCGAGGGCGCTGTGCGAGTCTTATTGCATAGAGCGCTGAAGGCCCTGAAGCGTCAGGTAGTTAAGGATAATGAATAACAAGCTTGATTGGGTAATCGATGAATGTCTCTCCCGAGTTCAGACTGGGGAGGCGACGGTACCGGACTGTGTTCAGGAGCATCCTGAGCTGAAGGATGTCCTGGAGCCTTTGCTCGCGCTTGCCATTCAAGTGAAAGAAACACTGGCTCCCGAGATGCCGGACGTTCAGTTTGTGCGCAATGCAAAACTCCGGATTTTGAATCAGGTCGAAGCTTCAGCAGCCTTAACCCCACGCGTGAAACCTCAGCCCAGGCGTGCATGGCGCATTGATTTCCGTAGTCGTCGCTGGTCGACAGTACTTGCTGGCGTTTTAATCGCGGCCATGCTCTTCGGAAGCGGCATCGGGATGAAACAAGCTTCCGCATCTGCGCTGCCTGGAGATTCTCTCTACCCCATCAAGCGAGCGGGTGAGGAGATCCAATTAGCGCTCAGCTTTACAACCGACGGTGATATGGCGCTGCTATATGAATTCGCGGATTCCCGCCTGGAAGAGGCAGTAACGCTATCTGAAGAAGGGCGCTTCGATGATCTTGGAATAGCCCTTGAGGGCTTTGAAGATGCCATGAGCGAGCTCGAAGAGATCGCAAAAGAGGGTGAAATTGGCGACGGCAAATTGGACCTCGCTAAGATTCAGGCGAAGCATGAGCAGCAGATCCAGATTTTAGAGCGGGTGAGAGAACAAGTGCCTGAGCATGCTCGAGATGCGATTGATCACGCTATCGAACGATCCGGCCATTCCCAGGAAGTTCTGAAGGTTCTCCATGAAGGCGGAAAGCCAAGCGACTTTGCACCAGGTCAGAATAAAGATAAACCTGATAAGGACAAGGATAAAGAGAAACCGGCCAAGCCTGAGAAAACCGAGAAGCCTGAGAAGTAGTCTGAACGACGGTTCCAGTAACCCCATTAATTGATTCGTCTCTCCTCCAAATACTGCGAAATTGTGACAATAGAGCGTATAGTTTCAGCTGTTGAAGCTTATGTTTGCTGGAACCCTTTCATCACACGGCCTAATCTGGTTGTGATCTCAATATCCTTCAATTGAACGATCCAGGGTTTATCGCAAACGTTTTCTCATTATGTGGAGTCAGGAAGCTCTGCTTCCTGTTGCAGGCGCAGTGTTATCGCTGACAAAGTTATTTTCCTTTTTTTTACCCCTAGACTCCACTCCCCCACACCCCCTGGATCAAACATCAAGCTCTCAGTTCAAACTAATTATGCAAAAAGGAACACTTAGCAACGCTCATGGGATACACCTTATGAAAATTCCCGCGCTGGCGAGGGCTTGTAGGATTTTGTGGAGTCCAATCTATTTGACTTTTGATTTCGGGGTTTAGAGTGGCCAAAAGACTGGAACGATGAAAAGCGAAAGAAGAAGAATAACGATGATTAGTGGGAGTCCCACCTTGATGAAGTCGGTAACGCGGTAGCCGCCGGGGCCCATTATCAGGCTGTTTGTAGGGTGAGCAGCCGGGGTGAGGAAGCTGGAAGATGCAGAGATTGCGACGATCATCGTGAATGGGAGTGGCGAAATCCCCAATTCCAGTGATGCGCTGATGGCGATAGGTGCCATAAGCACCGCTACAACAGCGTTGGGCAAGATCTGGGAGGTGAGCGCAGTTAGCAAGAACAACCCACCCATAATGCCGTAGGTCCCAAGTTTGCCTGCTGCACCGAGAAGACCTTCGGCAACAAACTCTGCGGCACCGGTTTGCTGCAAGGCGATCCCAAGTGGCAGCATTCCGGCTATCAGGAAGACGGATTTCCAATCAATATGCCTGTAGGCTTCATCCATTGATAGGACACCTGTAAGGACCATAGCGGTGGCGCCGATGATTGCAGCCAACGCGATGGGCAGGAAACCCAGAACTACGCTCACAATGAAAGCAAACAGGATCAATAATGCCAGAGGGGCTTTCTCTGTGCGCGGGGCTTGCTGAGCTTCCTCGGTAAGGACTAGAAAATCAGGTTCCGCGCCGAGGACCTTAAATTTGTCGCGTGAACCGTGAAGCAGAAGAGCGTCGCCAAAACGCAATTGCATATCGCGTAGCTGTGAGCGATACGGTCTCCCTCCTCTCCATACCGCAAGGGCACTTAATCCATATTTCTCCCTGAAATGAAGCTCGCGCAGGGTCTTTCCGTCAAGTGTAGAATGAGGGGACAGAACAACCTCGCAGAGGCCAATCTGGTCGGATTGCAGCGTTCTCATATCCGGCAATTCCCCTCTCATAACTTCCAGACCTTTTAGCCCCTGTAATACTTTTAAATCTTCTGGCCAAACTTCAACGAGCAGTTGGTCTCCATCCTGGATGATATGCTCGACATCTGGCGTAAGGTCCGTACGATCTTTGTAATGTATCCCCAGGACGCAGATACCAAACGCGTCCGCCAGCCGGCTCTCAGCGAGTGTTTTTCCCGACAGACTCGAACCCTCCGGGACACTCATCATACGTACACGCTCGAAGAGTTTATATCGCTCGTTGACTTCATCAACATCAAGGTATCCAAAACTCGACCATTCGGGTGAGTTGCGGATCTTTTCCAACCGCTCGTTCAATCCTTGTATAAGTAAAGCATCCCCCGCGAATAGTTTCTTCCCCTGTAGGTTCGTACGTTGGGCGAGTTCGTCATGTTTGATTGCGAGGACGTTCACGCCGAAACGCTCTCGGAACCCGCTCTCCATAAGCGTTCGTCCGGTAAGATTGGAATCGGATGCGAGAGTGACTTCACAAAGGGAAGTTTCAGCGGAGAAGAGTTGACCTACATCGAGCGTGTCACGGGAAATGTCAAGGAAGCTTTGGTGTTGGAAGACCACAACGGACTCAATGCGCCCTTCAACTAATAAGCGATCCCCATCTTGAAGCGCAGTCCCGGCCATCGGCGAGAGCACTGATTCTGCTTCGCGTAAGATCGCGATCACCTGGAGTCCTAGCGCAGCACCAACACGACTCTCGGCAAGGGATTTGCCGGAGAGGGGTGAGCCTTCTGGCAAGCCCAATAAGAAAAGCCTCTGCTCCACGTCATAAACGTCCTCAAGCAGTTCTTGTGGGCTTTGCGCAAGCGATTTATGAAGATTCCTATCCGGAAGCAGATGTCGCCCAACGAGAATCAAAACGAGAATGCCGGTGACGAGCAGGATTAAACCAACTGGGGTGAAGTCGAAGAGATTAAATGTCGGCAATCCTGCGTCGGATAGGACTTCGTTGACCAAGATATTTGCTGGAGTTCCTATGAGCGTGGTGAGGCCGCCAAGCAAAGAGCCGTATGCCAGCGGGATGAGAAATTTCGAAGGAGAGCGCCTTGTACGGCGGGCGATATCCATAACAACGGGCAGCATTATGGCGACTACCCCAACATTGTTCAAGAACGCGGACATCAAGCCTGCGCTGAGCATGATCGCGGCGATTAAGCGCGCTTCTCCATTGCCCGCCACGCGTAACACTTGCCGCCCTATCTTATTGGCGATCCCGCTGCGAGCCAGCGCACCGCTCATGATGAAGACAGCCCAGACTGTGATGACAGCCGGGCTGCTGAAGCCGGAGAGCGCCTCTGTTGGTGTGACAAGACCCGTTATCGCTAACGTTCCTAAGACCATTAGAGCGATGACGTCTACGCGGATGCGATCGCTGATAAGCAGGAGCAAAGCACCCCCGACGATGATCAACACCTGTGCGATTTCTGGAGTCAATGGTTTTCCGATCGTTTCGACTGATGCTCGTGCAGATTTATTCGACCTAGATTAAACCACAGTTGCTTTCCTGCCAAGTGGAGAGAACAGTTTCCCATGGCAGAGATTCCTTCCGCCGGGTTGAATTCGGAGAAGGAATGTGCTGTCATAGGAAGTAGGAGCTTATGTTTACTGGGATCAATTCATCATACGGAATGATCTCGCGGAGATCTTATGTTCTTCTGATGAACGGCCCAGGATCTGTCTCAGAAGCCCTCTGCGAAATCAAATTAAACCTGCAGGTAGTTGGTGGTTGAACCATTTTGCATAATATAGTGGTACCAATGATGAAGGAGATCACCCAGTGATAATGGTGAATAGCAACCCAAGGAGGATGAACGATGGCGATCAAGGACCAGATACTTACTATCTTGGAGAAAAGCAGGAAGACTGAGCTCAATTTCATCGCGAATCTCACCGAGGAACAAAAAGCGGATCCCGGCACATACGAGAATTGGACCGCCAAAGACAACATCGCGCATGCGAATTACTGGGAAGAAGTTCGTGGCGCAAGAATTGTCGCCTTCCTTAGTGGCGAAGAGCTACAACCCTTGCCCCAATATGAGCAGGCCAACTCGGAATGCTACGAACGGTTCGCAAATACCTCCTGGGATGAGGTGCAAGCGTTTGCGGAGGGAGCCCACAGGCAGATTGTCGAGGCAGTCCACAGCATGGATGAAGAAGCGCTCTCGGGGCCGTCTACAGAAAGGGAAGAACGGAAATTGTGGGACGAGATCGTACGAATCACTTATACACATAAGCTTAACCATTATTCCCAGTTTTATCAGGATCATGGTCAGAAAAAGGAGGCAGGTCAACTGTTGTCCGAGTGGGTCGAGCTTGTTTCTCCCCTGGACGAAGAACCTGAGTGGCAGGGGAATGTGCACTACAATGCAGCATGCAGCCTGGCGCTGGCAGGAGATACTGAAGGAGCGCTTGTCGAATTGCGGAAAGGCCTGGAGCTGCGTCCAAGTTTGAAGGCCTGGTCGAGACTGGATTCGGACCTCGAAAGCCTGCATAACCTGCCCGAGTATAAAGAACTCTTTGCCCCAGCTTTCTGGTGGGAGGCGCTCGAAGCCAGCCCCCAGGCGGAAGCCATTGCCGATCAATTTATGCGAACGCTATCCATGTTTCGCATTGCGGTGAGCACCTTCTCTGAAGAAGCGTGGCGAGAGGGGGATTCCCTCTATCAGCGACCAGTAGGATTGGCGCTCCACATTGCCCAGTCAATCGATTTTTACAGCGCCATCAAACCCGGTGACCGTTCGGAGGATCCACTCACCCAGATCCCCTGGGAAGAGCGAGATGCCGCGAAGCTACCCTCCCAGGAAGGGCTTCTCGGGTACCTGGATAAAGTCGAAGTAAGACTGGCGAGCTTTATCGCAACGTCTGATTTTCAGGCTGATGAAAAACTCTTCCCATGGACCGGATTCACAGTTCTGAGCAGAGTCCAATACAACCTCCGCCATGCCCAGCACCATCTGGCCGACATGGCCATGGAACTTCAGCGTCGGGGTTTCAGACCGCCGGATTGGCAGTAGACAACAATTGGTATCCTGGATACTTAAAAGAAAGAGCCGCCAATCGTGGCGGCCCTTTTATATTGACTTATTCTGGATTACTGCTGACCGTAGACAACGTTAATCTGTGCAAAGGCGATATTCCCTCCGGTCGTTGGATCGGGCGAGAATGCGATGATCTGGCCGGTTGTACCTGCGGGTACAACCACACTCAACTGAGCTGACCAAGGCCCTGCTCCTCCTAACTCACTGGTGTTCACGGTCGTGAATACTTCTGCCAGCACGGTGCCGTCGCTGGATGTGGCTTGCACGACAACGTTGTTCTCCGGCAATCCTACGCCGGTTCCGCTCACTGTGAATGCCGTCGGATCGGGGATCATGGCGCCATCAAGGGGTTCTGTGATAACAATGGTCGGGGCAGGGATCATTGTGACAAAAACACCGGCTGATCCGGCAATGCTGCCATCATTATAGAGGCCACCGGCGACGATTTTCCCATCTGTTTTGACAGACGCGTATGCCCAGAGCTCACCTGTATACGTGCTCAGACCATTGGCGTCAGGTGCACCCAATGTTGCCGTCGTTTCACCATAAATATTGAGGTCCTCGTCAACCACGAAAATGAGCACCTTGTCATTCGGCATCCCGGCAGCTGAACCAGTCACCTGGATCGATTCAACCAAGTTCCAATCGGTACCGTTCCCGGGTTGAATAATCGTGAAGAGCATTTCGCCCTCGGGAGGCGCTTCAGTGGCACCTGGTTCCGTCGCCTCGGGTGGTGCTTCCGTAGGTAGAGGTTCAACCGGTGCCTCGGTTGCGGGTGGTGTGCTCCCTGCTCTGCCGATGATGCCCGTAAAAGAACCAATGACGAGGAGGATCAGGATAATGATGACCCCGATTAGGACGTACGTGATCCACTTGGGATGTGAATCCCCGCTTTCTGGATTTGTTGTTTCGCTCATGCTTGCTGTTCTCCTTGTCCAAGACCGCCGCTTTCCCCTGGGTGTCTACCATGGGTTGATTGGCAACCTTGGACGAATATTTGGCTTGCATACTACCACAACTGGTCGATTTGGAGGCTTCGAAGAGTTGAGCGAGGACTAAATCATTGTTGGAGGGCTTCCGAAAAGTGCCAGGAACCTACCTGGTTGAGGGCGAGTTGCCTGAGAATCATAGGTATAATGAGCGTATCGAAAAATAACGAGGAGGAAAATATGACACACGAATTACCCAAACTGCCGTATGAGTTCAATGAACTGGAACCGCACATTGATGCTCGTACAATGGAGATCCATTACACGAAGCACCACCAAGGATACACGAACAATTTGAATAAGGCACTGGAAGGGCACGATGACCTGGCGA
Source organism: Anaerolineales bacterium (assembly GCA_004376465.1). Lineage (GTDB taxonomy): Bacteria > Chloroflexota > Anaerolineae > Anaerolineales > E44-bin32 > E44-bin32. Next base: position 12,761 of record SOJU01000120.1, read on the forward strand.
AAAAACCCGTGGAATTCATTCTGGCCCATCTGGACATAGTTCCCGAGGAAATTCGCACGGCTGTACGCAACAATGGCGGTGGTTACGTGAACCACTCCTTCTTCTGGCACAGCATGAGCCCGAAGGGCGGCGGGGAGCCGGATGGAAAACTGGGTGAGGCGATCGTTGCGGACTTTGGCTCATTCGACGCCTTTAAAGAGGTGTTTTCGAAGGCGGCAATGACGCGCTTCGGCAGCGGATGGGCCTGGCTCTGCGCGGATAAAGACGGCAAGTTGCTTGTGAAGAGCACGGCAAACCAAGACAATCCCCTTTCTGAAGGACTGGCGCCATTGCTGGGGTTGGATGTCTGGGAGCATGCCTATTACCTGAACTACCAGAACCGTCGAGCCGATTACGTCGCCGCTTGGTGGAACGTGGTCAAATGGGACGCCGTATCCTACAACTTCACCATGATGAAGGTCGAAGCGGGCGTAGGACAGGTTATCGATTGGGCGGATGACCAGTGGGGCAAGCTGCAAAAGGGCTGGAAGGATCTGTTTGATTAATCCAGCACTAACATCTTGCAGGTGATCTTCCTCTTCACCAACTATATTGACCCTAAAAGGGGCTGTCCGAAAAGGGCAGCCCCTTTAGATGTGCCCATTATTCACTTTTGCAATCGATGGAGCCTTACGGTCGGAGACTGCGAATGATCGTGAGCATGGTATCCGTCACCTGGTCGATATCCATATTCCCATCGACTTCGTGCAGGAGATTTGCAGCTTTATAGAACTTGATGAGTGGGGCGGTCTGCTTGTGATAAACATCAAGGCGTGCTTTTATCGTCTCCGGTTGATCATCATCTCGCTGGTACAGGTCTCCCGCACACAGATCACACGTCTGCGCTTCGCGTGGTGGACTAAAAAGGATATGATAGGGTGTTTGGCATTTTCGACAGATGCGTCTGCCCGATAAACGCTCGATAAGGACATCGTCCGGAACTGCGATAAATAACACACCCGTGAGTTGCTGCCCGAGCTCTTGGAGGAATGAATCCAGAGCTTCCGCCTGTGCCTGGGTTCGGGGGAATCCATCGAGGATCGTGCCCCCACGACAATCCGATCTAGAGAGCCGTTCTTTGATCATAGCAATTGTGGCGTCATCGGGAACAAGTTGGCCTTTATCTATATAGCTCCTCGCCAAGTTGCCCAGATCGGTCTCCCGCTTCAGGTGGTCGCGGAATAAATCACCGCTAGCAACATGCGGAAGATCTAATTGCTTACATAATCGTTCGGCCTGTGTACCCTTGCCAGATCCTGGCGGTCCTAGAAGGATTAGGTACATCTGTGTCTCCTTAGTGCGGAGCGGGGCGAACCGCCACAGGTCGTCCAACGCGATGCCACGTCTTCCATTTGACACGTGAATCCGGCTGACTACAGACAAGCTTATCACATGCCAGTTCGGATCGTGGGAAAGTGAAGATATCCTCGATGATACCTTATTCAGGTTTATCTACAGACACTAATTGACCGAATGAATTGATATTCAGAATCCAGGTTGTGCCTTGCTGAAATTGGATGAATACGACCGAATCATAAATAGTATATGTGTATGTATCATCATCGGTTGCGAGTGTGATTTCAAAGCGTTCTTCGCCGTCGCCGAACCGCTGACCTTCCGTAAGCTGTGCTTCAGGCCATATTGGGTTGAAGTCCGTGCCAGTCAGTGTGACCGAATCGACGATCCCCCAGTCGATAACCGTGTAGGTACACCAATCGCTAAAGACTTCATATTCACAGTCCTGCACGACTTCTCCAATACCGGTTCCTGTGTCTACGGTATAGGGTGTGCCGCACACCTCGACCGAGTCGGGTACGGGTTCGGCGACCGTTTCACGGTGCTTATCGGTGCAAGGACCAATTTCGGCGTCCGCGTGGATCTCATCCATCCACCCCTCATCCTCAATATCGACAAGAGCTTCAATGGGGATGGAGCGCATCCAGGCCACATCTTCCACGGTTCCGATGTGTTCTTCGGTCCGCTGGGATAGAAATATCCACACGATGCCAGCGATAAGGCAAAGCGCGCCAATGCCAAGGGCGATGCCGACCGGAGTGCGTTTTTTCGGTTCCTTGATCTCCCTGGATGCCGGTTTCGGTTTTGCCAGGCTGTCACCGCAGCCAGCGCAGGTATGCGCGTTCGCGGGGTTGAGTGTTGCGCAGGAGGGGCATTCGATGTCGAGCTGCTTGTCTTTTCGATACGCCCCAAGAACAGCACCGCTTGGGCGAGCTTCGCCGCTCTCGAGGCTCCCTCCACAGGCGCTGCAGAACGACGCATCACCAGGATTTCTGGCACGGCAGTAAGGACAGTGGATGTCAGGACCAGCTTTGGCGCGGGCGATCTCCGCTTCGTCTGTAAGCAATACTTCCTGTGCAGCTTGGTGGAATTCAACGTCTTGTGGCTGCGGCGCTCCGCAACCGTTGCAGAACTTTCTTGGTCCGTGGTTTTCGCCATCACAATGAGGGCAAGTCCAAGCGAGTTTTACGTATCCAATCGTTTTTCTCGCCATACCAATCCTCCGCA
>SOJU01000281.1 GCA_004376465.1 Anaerolineales bacterium
ATTGCGGTGGAGCCTAGTTACAAGCCCCGTCGCTTGCGGCGGGGTAGTTGACTAGAATGATTATTAAATAGAAAGAGCCATGGGATGTGACCATGGCTCTTTTGGTTAAGTGGGGCTGTCAATCATCGTTTTTGGCGTTTTTCTTCTCACTCTTCTTTTCACTCTTTACGCTTTCTTTAGATTTGGTTTCGGCTTTTGAATCGTCTTTGCGTGAGGTTTGCCCGGAGGGCGACCGATGATCTGTTGAATAAAAGCCGGATCCTTTAAAAACGATGCCGACCGGCAGGAATACCTTACGAAGTGTGTGTTTCCTGCATTCAGGGCATTTCTTCAGAACCGGATCGTCAAAATGCTGCTGCCGGTCAAACTGAACGCCACAGTTCTCGCATCGATAGGTATAGATAGGCATCGTTCCCTTTCCTTTTATTAACTCGCATTATAGTCCTGCATCCTAGTGCTTTCAAGAGGAGGCAGGTATGAGCTCTATTAATAATCCATTAACAACAGCACCGCTTGTGCTCGGTAAACAAACGGCAGGTTGACGGCGTGTAAAGCGAAGAGTATGATCAGACTGACAGTTGGGTCAACCGGGCAATCGCGGGCGGCTACGCCGCTTGAGGAAAGTCCGCGCTCTAAAGAGCATGGTGCCGGGTAACACCCGGTCGGGGTAACCCGGGGATAGGACCACAGAAAAAGACCGCCTCAGGGCGCAAGCCTTTGTGAGGCAAGGGTGAAAAGGTGGTGTAAGAGACCACCGGCGCCGGCAGCAATGTCGACGGCCAGGTAACCCCCACCAGGAGCAAGGCCAAGCAGAGGCAAAGCCCGCTTATGCGGACGAGGGGCTGCTCGTTCCTCTCGAGCCTCGGGTAGGCTGCTTGAACCCCGCGGTGACGTTGGGTCCAGATGGATGATTGTCCCGATGATGGCCTTCGACGTTTCGTCGAGTCAGGATCGGACAGAACGCGGCTTATAGGTTGAGCCAATCGTCATGAAGTACTTCTGAAGCGCGCGCTTCAGAAGTACTTTTTAATTTTGAAAGTTTGAGCACGGGCCCGGGTCGGGATGTGCCCGCGCTCGGATCGGGTCTCTAAGCTCGCTAGAGACCCGATCCACCAGCTTGCGTACCGAAAGCCAGCCTTTCGTATAGGCATAGGACAAAAGTACTGACAAAGATCTGGTCCCATTTCGCTTGCATCGGAAGGGGGATTTGTTATATACTGTGGGCGTTGGTGGGGGAATGTGGGAGAAAGTGGGGCGCCGGTGAACGCCGGCGCTTCGATATTAATAGACAGGTTAGAACGCATGTTCTTAGGACAATACACTCACAGCATAGATGCTAAGGGCCGATTGATTGTACCGGTTCGCTACCGGGCGGCTCTTGCCTCGGGAGCGTTTGTCACGCAAGGTTTCGATCGCAACCTCCTCGTTTATACCATGGAAAGATTCCAAAAGTTAGCAGAAAGTACAACAATCCTGACCACGACAGATCCGGAGGCGCGTGCGGTACGCAGGGTGATCTTCGGCGGCGCGACGGAAGTCCAACTCGACTCCTCGGGCCGCATTTTGATTCCACCATTCCTGCGGGAGTACGCAAAACTGGATGGTGATACGACGATCGTTGGTACGGGTGAATACTTTGAGCTCTGGAATTCAGGTGCGTGGTTAGATGAACTCAACGACGTGATGGATCCAGATATCAACGCCCGCCGCTTTACTCAATTTGACCTCTCCGCGGGGTAGGCAATGAGCGCGTCCTCAGGCGCAGTTTCTGCCAATGGACACACCCCGGTACTTTACCAGAATGTGCTCAATGCGCTGAATTTGCACGCAGGCGGGCACTACATAGATGGCACGGTAGGCGCAGGCGGACATGCGGCGGGCATCCTCGAATGCTCTTCCCCGGATGGCCGACTGCTCGGACTAGACCGTGACCCGAACGCGCTGGAACTTGCGGGGTTCCGCTTGGAGCCTTTTGGTGATCGAGTGAGCTTGCGTCATGCATCTTACACAGCAATGCGTGACGAAGCATTTGCGCAGGGGTGGGATAGGGTGGATGCAATCTTGCTCGATCTGGGGCTTTCATCGATGCAGCTTGAGGACGCAAAACGTGGTTTCTCGTTCCGCTTCGATGGTCCCCTGGACATGCGCTTCGATCCAGAAGTGGATTTCATGGCGGATGAACTCGTAAACCATATGCCGCAAAACGAATTGGCAGATGTGATCAAGCGCTATGGAGAGGAGCCTCGTGCCCGGGCCATTGCAGAGGCAATTGTGCAAGCCCGTCCACTGAGAACCACCCTCGAGTTGGCTGACGTTATCGCCAGCAAAGCCACGGGAAAACGAAAGGGTATCCACCCGGCGACACGCACCTTTCAAGCGCTGCGCATTGCCGTCAATGATGAACTCAATGCATTGAAGGCAGGGCTCGAAACAGCAGTAGGGCTGCTTTCTCCGGGAGGGAGGTTGGTCGTGATCTCCTTCCACTCGCTGGAGGATCGCATCGTCAAGCGCTTCTTCCGCAGGGAGAGTCAAGACTGTATTTGTCCTCCAGAGCAATTGATTTGTTGCTGTGAACATGCGGCGACTCTACGAATTCTGACAAAGAGGCCGATACGGCCGGAAAGCGATGAGATTTCGCTCAACCCTCGAGCTCGAAGTGCTCGTTTGCGGGTCGCGGAGCGTCTGTCAATGGCATGATCCTTGCAGGTATTGTTTCGAGCAGTGCTGCTGCAGGTGATAACGTGAAAAAACGTCGAAAACAAGCATTCAAACTCACACCCTGGCGGTCCCAACTTCGGATCACCAGTCGAACGGTGTTGACCGCCATTGTGCTCTTGATTATCGGGGGTCTCTACCTTGCGGTTAATGCGCGCGTCGCCCGTTCTGGTCGCAGCGTGCTGATCATGCAATCAGAGCGAGCCGAATTGCAACGGCAGATCGCCGAGTTGACTGCCACGTTTGCAGAATTGACCACACCGGAGCGCATGCTAGAGCGAGCTCTCGAGCTGGGGTTCCGCCCGGTAGAACTTGGAGACATCGAATATGTCGTCGTCGCCGGGTATGTTTCGGCAGATCCTTTCATTGCTCCAAAGCCGCCAAATTCCATGACAGAACGCGATGGCGGGTTATCGCCCGCATATACAGAAACACTCGGAGATTGGATATCGCGGTTAACGTCACCGGGGAGAGAGGGAAGGCAATGATCCCAACCGGTCTTCCCTATCGCAGGGTAAGCGTACTGCTCGTGATCATGGGGCTGAGCGCTTTGGCGATGTTCATCCAGCTCATCAGAGTCCAGTTTGGACCTTATGCCCCCGTTTTCTCCACATGGATTGAAGCTGCAGAGGACACTGAAGTCGAGATCGAACCGGTACGGGGCTTGATCTACGATCGCGATGGCGACCTGCTCGCCACGAATGTGCCGATGTACTACTTGGAAGTCGAGGTTTTCCAGCTCACGCAGGCGAGCCGGAAACAGATCGCAGCGGTGCTTGCTCGAACCCTGGTGCTCCCTTATGAGGATCTTGCCAACCAGTTGAATACAGATTGGGGTTCTCTCGGTCAATATCGTATTCGCTTGACGCGCGAGGTAGATGGTGGAGAGCGTTGGCCAATCACGATAGATCAGGTTGCTGCAGATGTATTGAAGAGCTTCCTGCTGGATCCAGAAGCACCAGATCTAAGCGGGTTGAAGCCAGTCCCTGCACCCAAGCGTGAGTACCCAGCCAGTGCGCTCGCGGGTCATGTCCTTGGGTTCGTAAACCAGGAAGGAAAAGGTTTCTTCGGCATCGAGGGGTTCTACGACAATTGGCTGGGAGGCAAGGCGATCACAGTCGAGCGTGGTTATATCCCTCCAGAAGCGCGGATTCAACCGGATACACCGACGGGTGTGAATCTCGTATTGACCCTGGACCTCGATATTCAGCAAATGACAGATGACATCCTGGAAAAGGCGATAGAAGATACGGGCTCTGAATCGGGGCAGATCATCGTCATGGATCCACGCAATGGTGAGATCCTCGCGATGGCGATCTTGCCCTCACTAGATCCAAATAACTATGAACCGTGGCTCGCAGAGCTGGGTTTGGAAGCTGAGGATTTGGAGACCGAGGAAGATGAACTCGTCATTAACCCGGCTGTAGGTGGGCAGTTTGAGCCGGGGTCGACATTCAAGATCCTGACAATGGCGGCGGCGATCGACGCCGGCGTGATTGAGCCCGAGGATCAATTTATCGATCGAGGCGTAATTGAGGTTGGTGGCGTGAAGATCCGCAACTGGAACGGGGGTGCCTGGGGACCGCAGACGATGGTGGGTTGTATTCAGCACTCTTTGAATGTTTGTCTCGCCTATGTGGCCTCTGAGAAACTCGGCGCAGGTCCTTTCTATGATTACTTGACGGCTTTCGGGATGGGGAGAGTTACAGGAATTGATCTCTCCGGCGAGGTCTCTGGGCAGATGCGCACACCGCGCCATCCTGAGTGGACAGAGGCGGATCTTGGTACGAATTCATTTGGGCAAGGGATTTCTGTGACGCCGGTGCAGTTGATCGCGGCGGTTGGAGCCGTTGCGAATGAGGGTGTCATGGTTCAGCCCCATATTGTTAGAGCTGTTGTGGGTCCTGAGGGTGCCTATTGGCCGAAACCTACAACGCTTGGCAGGCCGATTTCGGCTGAAAGTGCCAGAACGATAACGGAGATGCTTGTCCAATCTGTCGAGGGTGAGGCGAGATACGCACACGTGAACGGCTATGAGATTGCGGGGAAGACCGGCACAGCCCAGATCCCCACCGAGAGTGGTTATGACGATCGCTGGACTATCGCTTCATTTATTGGTTGGGGTCCGGTATCCGATCCGAGGTTCGTGGTCCTGGTGCGGTTGGATAAGCCGGAATCCTCGCCCTGGGGTTCTGTCGTCGCCGCCCCTGTTTTTCGTGATGTTGTTGAGCGCCTCGTTGCCATGTTGGAGATCCCGCCCGATAGCGTGCGGGAGCAGATAGCAGCAGGAGAGTAGGACGGACGTTTTTATATGTTGACAATAGGTCATCTCGTTGAAGCGATTACTGAAGAGAAAATCACCGGGTTGGGTGAGGTGATTACCGACGCGGTTGTCAATTCGCGCCAGGTGACTTCTGGCGGTCTCTTCGTTGCTATGGAGGGGGAATCGCAAGACGGTCATGATTATGTGGCTGACGCTTTTGAGCGCGGGGCGGTGGCTGCGCTCGTTGAGCGTGACCTTCCGCTGGAAGCCAGCAGCCTCGACTTACGAAAACCGCTAAAGGCGCAGCTTAAACAGGACTTGGAACCACCCATCATCCTAAGAGTAGCCAACACACTCGAAGCTTTACAGACGGCTGCGATGGCCTGGCGAGCACAGTCCGAAGTACGAGTGATTGGCATCACGGGAAGTGTGGGGAAATCAACGACGAAAGAGCTCGTCGCGGATGTGCTGAGCCGCCGCTATAAAACAGTGCGCAGTCCTGGGAATCTTAATAATGAAATTGGATTGCCGTTGAGTTTATTGCGCCTTACGGAAGAACATGAACGCGCGGTCTTGGAGATGGGTTTTTACATTACCGGTGAGATCGGACTCCTTTGTGAAATCGCCAAACCGCAGATTGGCGTGGTGACCAACATTAGCCACGTGCATCTTGAACGAGCAGGGAGCATGGATGCGATCGTGTGCGGGAAAGGTGAACTGGTCGAAGCGCTGCCGCCGGCGCCGGAGGGTGTTGCCATCCTGAATTATGACGAACCCCTCGTGCGAGAACTGGCGGAACGCACTCAGGCACGGGTTTTTTATTACGGCATCTCCCCCGAGGCTGATCTCTGGGCAAGTGATGTGGAAGGCCTGGGATTAGAAGGATTGCGCTGTGTAATTCACCACGGTGAGGATGTCATTCATTGCCGTGTACCGCTGCTCGGGCGCCATTCGGCTCATACCATTCTACGAGCCGCCTCAGTGGGGATTGTCGAAGGATTGAGCTGGGCTGAAATTGTCGGGGGTTTACAGGCCACACACAGCCAATTGCGCTTAATTGCCGTGCATACTGCCAGCGGAGCACTGCTGCTGGACGACACTTATAACGCCGCTCCAACATCTGTGATCGCGGGGCTTAATCTACTTGACGATTTAGACGGTCGGAAGATAGCTGTATTGGGCGACATGCTCGAATTGGGTGAATTTGAGGAACGTGGGCACCGCATGGTTGGAGCTCGTGCAGCCCAAGTTGTGGATTTATTAATCACTGTGGGGGAGCGGGCAAAGTGGATCGCAAAAGAGGCGCGCTCAGCTCAGCTTAGCGAAAACCAAGTGGTTGTGCTTGGAAATGGCGATGAGGTTATTGAGTATCTGGATGAAAAAGTTGGCGAAGGGGATGTCGTGCTGGTGAAAGGCTCTCGTGGGATGCGCCTGGATCGAATCGTAACGGCGCTGGAGGAGATCGAATGACAAGTGCAGCCAGCGCTTTGGCATTAGGAGGAATTACGTTCCTGCTGACAGTGATTTGGGGTGGCCCACTGATTCGCATTATGCGTCGGTTAAAGATTGGAGAGCAGATTTCGATCGAGGGTCCCCAGCGGCACACCATGAAGCTTGGTACCCCGACTATGGGTGGGTGGTTGTTCATCATTCCGGTGCTCTTGATCACCGGTGTTCTAAACCTGGTGTCCATTGTGAGTGAGCTTAATGTCTTCGGCAACTCGATACTCTTGCCGATGATAACGCTCCTGCTCTTCGCGTTGGTGGGCGCCTGGGATGATTGGCTTGGGATCAAGAGGCCCCGAGGTGTCGGAGGGATGCGGGCGCGCTGGAAGTTCTTACTGCAAGGCGTTATCGCACTCGGGGCCTCTTTGATCTTGAAGTATGGGTTGAAACCACCGGAGATGATTCTGCCAAATTACCCGGAAGTTATCGAACTTGGGATTTGGTACATACCCATTGCGATGTTCATCATCATAGGCACAAGCAATGCTGTTAATTTAACCGATGGATTAGATGGATTAGCGGGATTGATCGCGGCAATGGCATTTGCTGCATATGGCGCGGTCGCGGCACTCCAAGGGCAGATCTTCTTGGTGCGCTTCTGCTTCACAATGGTCGGCGCCATTTTCGCCTTCCTTTGGTACAACGCCTACCCCGCGGAACTTTTCATGGGTGATACAGGATCGCTGGCCCTGGGTGCCACACTCGCAGTTGTCGCCCTCATGACGGGTCATTGGGCATTGCTGCCTGTCATTGCCATTATCCCTTTCAGCGTAACCTTGAGCGTGATCATCCAGGTGGTGTATTTCAAGATCACGAAAGGTCGTCGGTTTTTCAAGATGGCTCCTCTGCACTACCACTTTGAATTGAGTGGCTGGAGCGAAACCCAGATTGTGCAGCGCTTCTGGTTAGTCGCGCTGCTCGCCGGCATGTTCGGAGTGGCTTTGGCGCTCATCTAACATCCAAGGAGGGTGTTGCTATGGAAATCGGAATGCTGTGGTTCGACGATGGCAAGAGTTCAATGCAGGAGAAGGTGAGCCAGGCGGTTAACTTCTATCAGGGTAAATTCGGCGAAACTCCTACCCATTGTCTGGTACACCCCTCCACTTTAGATGGAAACCAGGAAGGGCTTATCTCCGGTGTAAAGGTCCGGAAGGCTCGCAATGTCATGCCAAATCATTATTGGATTGGCGTAGAAGAGGCTTCCAAGAAATCGCGCAGGAAGAAAAAGGTGAAGCAGAGCGAACCGCAACTCCAGGAAATTGCTGCCTGACGTGTCGGAATACATTCCGGGAAGACCGTTGTGAGAGATTGGCAAGGAAAGCGTGTTGTCATCATCGGACTCGCTCGACAGGGAAAAGCTTTAGCGCAATTCCTGTCGCAGAAAGGCGTTGAAGTCGTCGTGAGTGATCAGCAGAGCGCAGAGCAGCTTGGGCCGGCAATTAATGAGCTGGCAGCATATGAGCTGACATACCAACTTGGCAGTCATCCAATTTCCCTGCTCGAGGGGACGGATGTTCTTTTCCTATCAGGTGGTGTGCCTGTCGATTTGCCAATTGCAGTCGAAGCTCGCAAGCGAGGAATCGAGTTGGCCAACGACACTCAGCTATTCCTGGAGGCGTGCTGTGCGCCGGTGATTGGCATTACTGGCTCTGCAGGGAAGACGACGACCACATCACTTGTTGGCCGCATGGCAGAAATCGCATTCGCAGGCTCGGAGAGGCGTGCTTGGGTTGGAGGCAACATCGGTCTCCCGTTGCTGAATGACCTGGATGAGATCAAACCTGATGATCTCGTTATCATGGAACTTTCCTCGTTCCAGCTCGAACTTATGACGGTGAGTCCCCACATTGCCGCGGTTCTTAATATGACGCCCGATCATCTCGACCGGCATGGATCTATGGAAGTATATGCCGCAGCGAAGAAGCGCATTCTCGCCAATCAATTAAAAGATGATATTGCTGTGGTCCGTCATGATGACCCGCTCACCTGGGAGATGCGCAGCTTGGTTCAGGGCAGGATGATTGCTTTCGGATGGGAACAACCCGCCGATGAGAAAGAATCGGCTTATGTACGAGATGGTGTGATTCGCTTGAGGTCCGGAGATATGGAGCATGAGATCTGTAGCGTGGAAAAGGTTGCTCTGCGGGGCCAGCACAATCTTATGAATCTTCTCGCTGCAAGCGCGCTCGCTTCGGCGGCCGGGTTGCCTATCGAGGCGATGTCTGAAGCGGCCAGCAATTTTCAGGGGGTACCGCATCGATTGGAGTTTGTGAGGCGTGTACTAGGTGCCGATTGGTACAACGATTCGATCGCAACGACTCCTGATCGCGCATTGGCAGCCGTGCGGGCATTTGTAGAACCCAAGATTCTCCTAGCAGGAGGGCAGGACAAAGATCTCCCTTGGGAGACCTTCGCCCGCGAGGTTGTCCGCCGCGTGGACCACCTGATTCTATTTGGCGAAGCAGCACCAAAGATTGAGTGCCATATCAAAAATGCGGCTAAGGATGATACCAAACCGACCTTGGTTATTTGTGAAGGTCTGGCGGACGCGGTCCAGGCGGCTGCAGACGTTGCTGAAGAGGGGGATGTCGTTGTGCTTTCACCTGGCGGGACGAGTTTTGACGAGTTTTCAAATTACGAAGTGCGCGGTGAAAAATTCCGTGCCTTGGTGGAGGAATTGTGACCCGAGCACCAGCTGCAGAGTCTAAATTGAGTCAGCGACGTATGCCTCTTGCCGTCGATCCGTGGCTCTTAATCATCACGGGCATCATGATCGCGCTGGGGCTTGTGATGATGTACTCCGCGAGCTGGGATGTGTCGTGGCGACTTTATGGGGACAACAATTACTTATTGAACCGCCAACTGTTGAACTTGCTCGTCGGTCTGGGTGCGATGGCTGTGGCTACCTGGTTTCCATTGGATTGGCTGCGAAAAATTGCGCTGCCTCTGATCGTTGTAACGATAGCGATCCTATTCGCTGTGTTGGCCATAAACTTCGGCGGGGAATACAAACGCGCCTTTCTAGGTGCCTCGGTCCAACCGTCGGAGATGGCGAAGCTGGCACTCGTTATCTACCTGGCGGTCTGGATGGAATCAAAAGGAGACCGCCTGAGCGAAATGGGCTATGGCTTCTGGCCCATGGTCGTCATCGTCGGCGTAGTCAGCGGTTTGATCGTCGCTCAGCCCGATCTGAGCGCGGGGTTGACGGTTGGGTTGGTCGCTCTAACGATGTTCTACCTGGCAGGAGCCCGGACGATACAGACTATAGGGCTCGTGGTTGGCGGAGGTTCGGTTAGTTATTTACTTATCCGTCTTCATTCGACTGGTGCTCAGCGTTGGATACAGTTCAAAGATGGATTGGTGGACATTGAAAAAGCACATTATCACGTCCAGCAATCCCTGCAATCGTTCTACTCGGGCGGCATACTCGGCCGAGGGTTAGGGGCGAGTCGCGGTAAGTTCGGTTTTCTACCGGCACCACATACGGACAGTGTTTATGCCGTCATTGGCGAGGAACTTGGATTGATTGGTGCGTTGTTGATATTGGTGCTTTTTTGCGTTTTCATGTGGCGAGGCTTCCGGGTCGCGGTCGGCACGCAGGACCGGCTGGGCTTGCTCCTCGCCAGCGGTATCACTTTTTGGATTGGAGCAGAGGCTCTAATCAACATGTCGGTTCTGCTAGGTCTGCTGCCGTTTGCGGGCAACGCTCTACCATTCTTCAGCTACGGCGGCTCAAGCCTGGTCACGATATTAACCGGAGTGGGCTTTATCCTGAACGTATCCCGGATGGAGAGAGCTGAAACCAAGAAGCGAGGCTATGTTGCGACTTTTAGTGTCAGCCGGAGGGACGGGGGGCGGCGTGTATCCCGCCTTGGCCGTGATCGCCGAGCTCAGCGAGAAAGCTGAAGTGCTCTGGGTTGGAGGGCAGGGAGGCATGGAAGCAGCGCTCGTTAAACGGGCGGGCATCCCCTTCGAAGCGATCCCAGCCGCAGGGTTGCATGGGGTCGGAATTTGCAGTCTGCCCGTTAACGCATCGCGTTTGCTCCAGGGCATCCCCGCGGCGAAACGAATCATCCGCCGCTTTCAGCCCGATGTGCTCTTTTTTACCGGCGGCTATGTGGGAGTGCCTGTGGCGCTTGCGGGTCGACAGCTGCCTCAGGCAGTGTTCGTCCCGGATATTGAACCGGCGCTGGCTTTGAGGTTGATCAGCCGTTTTGCTAGGGTGATCAACGTCTCCACAGCGGATTCGGAGAACTTCTATCCCAGGCGAAAGCGAGTCGTCGTAACGGGCTATCCGACGCAGGCAGACTATGTTGTAAGGGGTAAAACCGAAGCGAGACGGATCTTCGGTTTGGACGAGGGTGCAAGAACCTTGTTGGTCTTTGGCGGCAGCCGGGGGGCGCGCTCGATCAATGAGGCAGTATGGGAAATTCTTCCGAACCTGCTTGAGATCGCCCAGGTGGTGCATATCACCGGGGAGCTTGACTGGCCGAGGGTGCCAGCTGTGATCGAGAGGCTTAATGCAACGTATGTGAGTCGGTATCACCCGCATGCCTATTTGCATGAGGGGATGGGTCTAGCGCTGGGGGCAGCGGATTTGGTTGTCTCACGCGCGGGCGCGGCCACGATCGGGGAGTATCCACTCTTTGGGCTGCCGGCGGTTCTCGTTCCATACCCGCATGCTTGGCGATATCAAAAAGTGAATGCGGCATACCTCGAGGAAAACGGCGGGGCAATCGTGCTTCGTGATGAAGATCTGCGAAAGACTCTACTGCCGATGGTCAGTGAACTCATGCATGATCCCTCTCGGCTTGAAGCGATGGGGACCGCAATGCGTAGATTATCGAAGCCGGGTGCGGCGAAGCGGATCGCATGTGAGATTGGAAACCTGGCGATGAAGAAAGTGCAGGACGCATGATTAGCATTGTAGTCCTATTCGGGATTCTGATTGCGCTCTTCGCCATTATTGGTGCAGTCCGCGGCTGGGCTAAGGAGCTGCTTGTCACCAGCGCCATTATCCTAGCGCTTTTCATTATCCAGATTTTAGAAACCCACATTCGACCCTATTACACGGCGTTGGTAATGCAGCCGCCGGGTACGCAATTCATCATTCGGGCTGGCTTCCTGGGGTTGATGGCATTCTTCGGTTATCAGACACCGCACATTCGCGCCTTGCAGCCAAAGCTGGTACGCGAGCGGCTCCAGGATGTCCTTCTGGGGCTCGCTTTGGGTGCATTAAACGGCTATCTGCTTTTTGGATCGATCTGGTTCTTCCTGCACGATTTAAATTACCCGACAACATGGATTCAGATGCCTCCAGAGGGATCCGTACTATACGAGCAGATTTTCAATATTGTCGCTTATCTGCCTCCGGCCATCTTGCCAATCCCACAGCTCTATTTCGCAGTGGGGATCGTGTTCGTCTTCATCATCGTGGTTTTCGTATGAGTCAACATGTGCATCTCGTTGGGATTGGCGGCGCAGGGATTTCAGCCGTGGCTAAAGTACTTCAGGGACGAGGATATGCTGTGACGGGTTCAGACCAAGCTCGATCCATTTATGCCGATGCGCTTGAAAAGGATGGCATACGGATCATGTATGGCCACGACGCTGAGAACGTAGCCGGGGCCTCACTGGTCGTCGCCTCATCCGCCATTCCGGATAGCAATGTGGAACTCGTCCGCGCCACAGAATTAGGCATACCAGTTTTCCGGCGCAACGCGTTCTTGCGGGAGCTAACGGCTGAGAGCGAGACTGTTGCCGTAGCAGGGACACATGGAAAAACAACGACGACGGCTTTGATCGCCTGGCTTCTTGTGCAGACAGATCAGGATCCAACTTTCATGGTGGGCGGAATGGTGACTGATTTCAAATCAAACGCACGTGTCGGGCAGGGACCATACTTTGTGATTGAAGCGGATGAATACGATCGGGCTTTCTTGGGATTGCAGCCCAAAGTGGCTGTGGTAACGAACGTGGAGCACGATCATCCGGATTGTTATCCCACCAAAGCGGACTTTCTAAGCGCGTTTCAATCTTTTGTTGACCAAGTTGAGGATTGCCTCGTTATCTGTGCGGATGATGAAGGTGCCCAGAGATTAGAACCAGGATCTACTCAGAAAGTTACCTATGGTCTTTCCAAGGGGGCTGATTGGCGGGCTGAGGAGATTCGTTCGAATCCCGCTGGCGGCTCTGACTTCCTGGTAATGAAAAATGGGGAGACATTGGGTTTAACACGGACGCGCCTGCCTGGTGAGCACAATGTGAAGAACACCCTGGCGGCATTAGCAGTCGTAGATCACCTTGGCGTTGCGTTCAAGCGGTCGAATGAAGCATTGACGGAATTTCATGGGGTAGAGCGACGCTTCGAAATTCTGGGCGAAGCGAAAGGCGTAGTGGTCGTCGACGATTATGCACACCATCCGACAGAGATACGAGCCACATTGAAGGCAGCCCGTGAGCGTTTCCCAGAGCAAGAAGTGTGGGCGGTCTTTCAACCTCACACCTATTCCCGCATTCGGACCTTGCTGGATGAATTCGCCCAGGCCTTCACCGACGCGGATCGGGTACTTGTCTTGGAAGTCTTTGCAGCCCGAGAAGCAGAGGATCCTGCTCTTTCCGGGAAAGTCATCGCTGAAAGTATTAATCACGGGGATGTCCGTTTTATCCCGGACTTGGCGGGAGCAGCGCAGGTGCTTTTTGATGAGGTTCGAGAAAAATCCGTTGTGATCACACTAAGCGCAGGAGATGGGAATGAAGTCGGTAGAAACCTGTTAGAAAAACTAAAGGCAAGCGAGGGAGATAAATAGCATGGCTAAGAAGAAAAAGGGCGTCTTTGAAGCCGATAGAAAGATGGAGCTCCGTATGCGTCTGGCTGCGAAACAAGCCGCACAGCTCGCATATGCTGGACCAAAGGGGAACCTTCCCGTAGAGATTCCGGAGCTAGAGCTCTTGAACCGGATCATCGATAGGGTGCGACATTTGTGATGGACAGCGTTATCTCGCCTGAGGCCGTACTCAGGCTGCGAGAGCTTTTTGGTGATCGGCTGAGTGAAGCCGTGACCATGGCTCCATACACCTCCGCTCGAATTGGAGGCCTGGCAGATTTCCTGCTTGAGGTTCGCTCGGCGGAAGATTTGGCAGAGGTTACGCGCCAGTTGTGGGATGAAGAAGTTCCATTCAGGATTCTGGGGGGTGGCTCAAATATTCTTGTCTCCGACCGAGGGGTGCGTGAGGTGGTGGTCTTGAATCGTGCACGCAAGATCCACTTCTTCCAGGAAGATGAGGCGCGGTACGTAAAAGCCGAGTCGGGCGCTGTTTTGGGGACGATTGCGAGACTGGCCGGGGACCGTGGGTGGTCTGGATTGGAATGGGGGGCGACCGTTCCTGGAACGGTAGGAGGGGCAGTTGTTGGAAATGCAGGCGCATTCGCTGGAGACATGGCTAGCGTGCTAAAAATGGCCGAAATCTTGCAACAAGATGGATGCGTGGAGGAATGGCCGTTGGAACGTCTGGAATACGGCTATCGTGACAGTGTTTTAAAGCGCAATCCAGGCTCTGTGGTTCTGTCGACGACCCTGGAATTGTCAGCCTCCACAGTGGATGCATGCAAAACGAAGATGAGCGAGTATTCGCAGAAGCGCGCTCAATCGCAGCCGTCAGGCGCGAGTATAGGTTCGATGTTTAAAAACCCTCCTGACGATTTTGCTGGTCGGTTGATCGAGGCTGTTGGATTAAAAGGTTTCAAGCAGGGAGCGGTTTCGATCAGTTCAGAACACGCTAATTTCTTCATGAATGAAGGTGAGGGCACTGCAGATCAGGTATGGACGTTGATCCAAACCGCACGCGAGAAAATCATGGAAAAGTTTGGAGTTTCACTTGAACTTGAGATTGAACTCATTGGCGAGTGGCTGGAGAATGAAGCCGCTCTTCCCAAACATGGGAAAGGGTCTTCATGAGTAAAAAGCTGCGCCTAGGGGTTCTCTTTGGAGGTCGATCCGGGGAACATGAGGTGTCCCTCATGTCGGCGCGTTCTGTGGTCGACGCCCTGGATGATAAGAAATACGAGGTGATCGAGATTGGAATCTCGAAAGAGGGACACTGGCTGTATGGAGATGGTGCACTCAGAGCCTTCGAGACTGGCGAGCAGGATTCCTTACATCCAGCAATGATGATCCCAGAACCCAAGCGGGCGGCTATTTACCGCCAGGAAATTGGCAATTCCCTGGAGATATTAAAAGAGCTGGAGGTCATTTTCCCTGTTCTGCACGGCACTTTCGGCGAGGACGGGGCAGTGCAGGGTCTGTTTGAACTTGCAGAGCTTCCCTACGTCGGTGCGGGGGTGCTCGCATCCTCGGTCGCGATGGACAAAGGGTTATTCAAGGATGTTATGCGAGCTCAGGCAATTCCGGTAGTAGATTGGGTTGTACTTGAGGCTTCAGAATTGCAAGCAGACCTCGATAAGGCGCTTAAGAAAGCGGAGCGTCTGGGCGATTATCCGCTCTTCACTAAACCGGCAAACATGGGATCTTCCGTGGGAATTACACGCTGCAAGGAACGCTCAACGCTGCTTGAGGGGCTCATGGATGCAGCGCAATACGACCGAAGGATTCTGGTGGAGCGGGGGCTGGATGCTCGAGAGATCGAAGTGAGCGTACTCGGAAATGAGGAAGTTAAAGCATCGGTTCCAGGTGAGGTTATCCCTAGTGATGATTTCTATTCTTACAAGGCAAAGTACATCGATGACGCTTCTGAGTTGGTGATCCCTGCCGAGATCGATGAGGAGACAGCGAAGAAGGCACAGCAGCTGGCAAAACAGGCATACCGAGCGATTGACGGGGCGGGTATGGCCCGCGTTGATTTCCTCCTCGATAAGGTAAGTGGAGATTTGTACCTGAATGAAATCAACACCATCCCCGGCTTCACACAAATCAGTATGTATCCGAAGCTTTGGGAAGCGAGCGCGTTGCCTTATACAGAACTTCTTGATCAGCTGATTGAATTGGCATTGATGCGTCACCAACAGAAGATGGGACTTCTCCGCAGCTATGAGGGAGAGGGAACGCAATGAGTGTTGGCGATAGGGTATTCGGCGGCCCTGAGAACAGGGCAGACCAGGTGCGTGCACGGCGGGCACGAAAAGTCCGGAAGATTGAACGGGCGGGCCGCTTTAAGACGACAAAACCGCGCAGGAATAAACGGGCAAGGCGCCGTTATGCCGTACCCGTAAGCGCGGATCACGGAACGGAAATTCAACTAACAGGAATTTCAGGGGCACATTTTGGATCGAGGTTGTTCTCAATTGTGCTGTTGGGAGCCAGTTTTTGGATGATTGTCAGGTTTGTACAAGCACCAACATATAAAGCCGGCATGCCGACGATCGATGGCCAACAGATGCTCAGTTTAGCGCAAGTTCGATCATTGGCAGGAGTTGAAGGGCAGTCTGCCTTTCTCGTCGACCCGGAGGTCGTTGAAGCCAGGCTAAAGGAGGCAGCTGAGGTGAGTGAAGCAACGGTTATGTTGAAATGGCCGAATCGAGTTGAGATTTTGCTTGAGGAACGTCAGCCAGCCGTGGAGTGGAATGATGGTGGTCGGATATGGTGGCTGAGTGCCGATGGAACAGCATATATACAACACGGTATCCAGTCAGATCTAACGCAGGTCACGAGTGCGGAACCGGTTTTGAACCTCGATGGGAATGCGAACGATCCGGTCATCGACCCGGTTCTACTAAGCGCAGTGGATGTGTTGTCCAAACACATGCCAGAGGTTAGCTCCTGGCAATTTGATCCCGACCATGGTCTAAGTTTCGCGGATGTGCGCGGATGGCAGGCATACTTCGGCGAAGGCGGTGATATGCGCATGAAGGTGCGAATCTACAACACGATAGCTGATAAGTTGTTTGCGGATAACATCCCGGTAACGATGGTGAGCGTGGAAAATCAACACGCACCATTTTACGCAATGGAGTGAGCGAATAAGTGGCAACGATTCTCGGTTTGGAAGAGACGATTTTTGTCGGGTTGGATATCGGCACGAGCAAAATTTGCATGCTCGTGGGACATTCCACGCCTGATGGAAAGTTGCGGGTGATCGGCATCGGCGAAGCGCCATCGAAAGGTATGCGCAAAGGCGGCGTCGTGAACCTTGAGGCGTTGGCTCAGTCAATCCGGATTTCAAAGGATAAAGCCGAGCGAACCTCGGGGTACGAGATCACCTCCGCAATGGTCAGTCTCTCCGGATCTCATATCTCCTCGCTCAACAGCAAGGGCATGACGGGTGTGACGGGTCGGACGATCAGTGGCGATGATGTGAGCAGAGCGATCGAGGCCGCCCGTTCAATTGTGATCCCATACGATCGGGCTATCGTTCACGTCATCCCGCGAGCCTTCGTTGTCGATGGGCAGGATGGTATTAAGTCTGCTGTTGGCATGCACGGCTACCGTCTTGAAGTGGAAGCCCACATCGTGACAGCCAGCAGCACTGCGCTGCGAAATCTTGAAAAATGTATCGAGGCAGCCGGGATCGATGTCGATGGCTGGGTGCTTGGATCACTCGCATCGGCAGGTGTTACCTTGAGCGAGACCGAACAAGAAATGGGAGTGATGCTCTGCGACATCGGTGCGGGAACGACCGATATTGCAATCTACATTGAGGGAGCAGTCTGGCATACCGCGGTTATCCCGGTGGGCGGAGAGCATCTTTCAAATGACATTGCCCAAGTTTTACATCTCCCCCACGAGACTGCCGAGTCGGCGAAAAGGCGGCATGGTTATGCTAGACCTTCGGGCTTTGATCCCGCTCAAGCGTTCGCTGTCCGTCCCTTCGGTGAGGAGCAATCCATCCGAATCAAGTGTAAGGACATGGCGGTGATCATTGAGCCGCGGATCGAGGAATTATTTAGTTTGGTAAGACAGGAAGTAAAACGCAGTGGATATGATGGCTTGCTGCCGGCTGGAATTGTATTGGCCGGAGGGACAAGCCAGCTTCCAGGCATCCGTGATGTTGCTAATGAAATACTTCATTTACCCGTTCGAATCGCGGAACCGGAGCGGATGCTCGGTTTAGTGGATCGTTTGCGTTCACCGGCTTTCGCAGCCAGCCTGGGCTTACTTTATTGGGCGCAGGTGCTGGGAGAGGAGAGCGGGGTTGGAGGCTTTACCTATGCCGGTTTCACACTGCCAAACTTTAGTTTTGAGAAAACAGTAGGTTTTTTCAAACGGTTACTGCCCGGATAAATCCCTTACTCCTGCCCGAAACTCTTGACAGGGCTGGGGTGGATAAGACAATGAAACATTGTTTGAGGAGGAGGAAGAAAATGAAACCCATACCACAGACAGAGTCATTTGCAAGGATTAAAGTTGTTGGAATCGGCGGCGGTGGAAGCAACGCTGTCAACCGCATGATAGAAGAGGGCTTGATCGGCATAGAGTTCATTGCCATAAACACCGATGCCCAGGCGCTCCTTCTTTCGAATGCAACTACCAGGGTTCGCATTGGCGATAAACTGACTCGCGGACTCGGCGCAGGAGGCAACCCTGAGACGGGCCTGAAAGCCGCCGAAGAGTCTGCAGAGGATCTTTACGAAGTCCTCAAAGGCAGTGACATGGTCTTCATCGCCGCAGGGATCGGAGGCGGGACAGGAACTGGTGCTGCACCGATCGTCGCCCAAATCGCAAGGGAGATTGGAGCGCTGACCATCGGCGTGGTCACGAGACCCTTCACCTTCGAGGGGGCGAAACGGGCGCAGACTGCTGAGTCCGGTATCGAGCAATTGAAGGAAAAAGTCGATACGCTTATCGTTATCCCGAACGATCGGTTGCTGCAGATCGCGGATAAAAAGGCCAGCTTGCATGACGCGTTCAAGATTGCGGACGATGTGCTTCACCAGGGTATTCAGGGTATCAGTGAGCTGATCACCGTCCCCGGCCTTATCAATCTCGACTTCGCGGATGTGCGCACGATCATGTCCGAGGGAGGCGCAGCTTTGATGGCTGTCGGCAAGGCTTCGGGTGAGGATCGTTCCCGAGTAGCAGCCGAGCAGGCAATTTCAAGTCATCTTCTGGATATCACGATCGATGGCGCGCGCGGCATTCTCTTCAATGTTACGGGCGGGCATGATCTGAGCCTGTACGAGGTCAATCAAGCCGCGGCGATCATCAAGGAAACGGCGCACCCAGATGTCAACTTGATCTTCGGTGCAGTCATCGATCCGAGTATGGGCGATGAACTGCGCGTTACCGTAATCGCAACCGGCTTTGAGCGTGCTGGGGGACTTCACCATGCGATGCGCAGGACGCGCAGCCGAACGGAAGCACGTGCGCAGGAAGGGCAGGCAGCTATCGCCGCCGAAGAATTCCAGCCGCAAGCTTTTGATATGAACGATCTGGACATCCCGGCTTTCCTACGTAGACGTTAAGGTGGGTGGGCTCTCGGCTCGGCCAGTCGACTCCTACCCCTAAACGCCCTTGAGACCCGTTTGCCGCACGGTATTCTCTAAGGGCATCCATACACACAGACCGTCGCCGGTATCCTCCTCCCGGAAACGGTCTGTTGTGTTTCTTGCTGGGGGGACCAAAGTACCAATTATTTTAAGGTTTAGATGGTGCTTATAACCTTGTTGAGATGTTCCTTTTTATGCTAAAATTTACCGCTCTACCCCCAATCGGTTGGGGATGGCAACTTTGGGACACCTAGATATGGCGTGGAACAACTGTGCCATAAGCGAGGCATAAATGCGCTGCCCGTACTGTGAGGGAGAACGAACCCGTGTTATCGATACAACGCGTGACTCACGGGGTGGAGTTCGGCGTCGCAGGAAGTGCATAGGGTGCAGCCAGCGCTTCAGTACGTACGAGCGGGCAGTTCTTGCCTCTCCGCTAATCACCAAACAGGATGGGACCCGGGAAGATTTCGACCGCGAGAAGCTTCACCGGGGGATCCGGATCGCTTGTGCAAAGCGACCGGTGTCGGCAGCGGATATTGAACGTCTCGTCGGTGAAGTCGAATCAACGCTCCAGGCGATGGGGAAAGCGGAAGTCTCCTCTAGAGTTGTCGGCGATATGGTTATAGCAGGATTAAAAGACCTCGATCACGTTGCCTATATTCGCTATGCGATCGTTTATCTCGGTCTTGACGATCTACAAGCCGTTCGCGATGAAATAGATTTTCTGCTCGAAATGTGATTGTTTCTTGTGAGGCCCGCCTTGATTTTTTGTGGCAGGTTTGATAGGTATTATTTCGGAGGGAGAGGACGTTGGAAACGGATCCAACTGGAGTGGCTGTAGATCTAAATAATGAGATAACAAGAATCCCTTCGCGCCCAGAAGACTTACGTGCTGTAGAGTTATCTGAGAACGCCAAGACGGTCTTGGTTAAGCGTTATCTTCGACGCGGGGAAGACGGTCAACCGAGTGAGACAATGGAGGAGATGTTCTGGCGGGTTGCCTACAACGTTGCGCTAGTGGAAGAGGAATGGGATGTTGAAGTTGAATCGGTCGCCCGTGATTTCTACGAACTCATCGCCAGCAAGCGTTTTTTTCCCAACTCACCGACCTTCACTGGAGCGGGCACACCTCTAGGCCAGCTCGCTGCTTGTTTCGTCCTGCCAATTGCTGATGACATGGGCCGTGATTCAGAAGGCATCTTCCAGACTCTACGCGATGCTGCCTTAATTCAGCAGACCGGTGGAGGCAACGGTTTCTCATTCTCAAGATTGCGCCCAAACGGTGACTTGGTCAACTCTTCGAGAGGTGAGGCGACGGGTCCGGTTGGTTTTTTGAGAGTATACGACCGCGCTTTCGATGTTATCGCCCAGGGGGGTACCCGGCGCGGGGCTAACATGGCCGTCCTCAGAGTCGACCACCCCGATATCGAGTCCTTCATCAGCTGCAAGACGGACGAGAATGCGATTACGAATTTCAACATCTCGATCGGTGTTACCGATGCATTTATGGAAGCCGTTAAAAACGACGATTGGTGGGAGCTGCGCTTCCCGGATGTATCTTTACCGGAGTATAGCGAGTTCAATAGAACACATCGCGAACTTCTCGAATCGAAGGCCGAGTTCATCGTCTATGAACGTGTTCGAGCCCGCGAGCTCTTTAATAAAATCGTTCAGCAAGCTCATCATAACGGAGAACCAGGTGTTCTTTTCCTAGATGCTGCAAATCGGAGCAACCCGGTTCCACATCTGTACGAACTAGAAGCTACAAACCCTTGCGGGGAGCAATGGCTAGGTCCTTATGAAAACTGCTGCCTGGGTTCGATCAACCTCGCAGAACATTTCGGGCCAAATAGATCTGTTGATTGGTCGAAAATGCGCGAAAGCGTCCAGACAGCAACCCGCTTCCTCGATGATGTTGTGAGCGCCAATGCCTACGTTCCAGCGGTTCCGCAGCTTAAAGAAGCTGCTTTGCGAGCACGGCGTATCGGTTTGGGCATCATGGGGCTTGGCGATTTGCTGTATCACGTAGGAATTCGCTACGGTTCGGAGGAGGCCCAGGAATTTTCCAGTCAAGTAATGGAATTCATCCGCTTCCACTGCATGTCCACGAGCGTTGAGTTGGCACGAGAGCGCGGCCCATTCTCGGTAATCGAAGGCAGCATCTATGATCCAGACCGGATCACATGGGAGCCATCTAAGCCTCTGCGTCCATACTCACGAGACTACGGGCGACCGGAGGTTAACTGGCAGGACATTCTCGAAGGGATCCAACAAACGGGAATACGAAATGCTGCTCAGACAACTGTCGCGCCGACAGGGACAATTGCCACAGTCGCTGGATGTGAGGGCTATGGCTGCGAACCGGTTTTCGCTCTTGCGTATTACCGCCATGTCGACGATGGCGGCGATGATTTACGACTCACATATACGAGCCCGATGTTTGATCAGGCGCTCATTGAAGATGGGATTGATGATTTAACGAGAGAGATGATCATCGAAGCGGTGATGAAACACGGCTCGTGCCAGGAAATTGAAGCGGTACCCGAGGATGTCCGCGAGGTGTTCGTCGTCTCGCATGATATCAAGGCTGATGA
This sequence comes from Anaerolineales bacterium, assembly GCA_004376465.1. GTDB lineage: Bacteria > Chloroflexota > Anaerolineae > Anaerolineales > E44-bin32 > E44-bin32. The sequence continues at coordinate 21,524 of SOJU01000281.1, forward strand.
GCACGTGCGCATGCAGGCTGCCATGCAGGTTTTCGTTGACAATAGCATGAGTAAAACTTGCAACTTCCCCGCGGATGCCACTGTGGAGGACGTCGCTCAAGCCTACATACTATCCTGGGAACTCGGCTGTAAAGGCCTGACGGTATATGTCACGGGATCACGACAGAAAGTCGTACTCGAGACAAAGGGGACTGCAGATGCGAAAGCGCTGAAGGAAGGTGCGCCGCGCCAAATCCATCTCTGGCTGGAAGGGAAAAAGCCGCGGGAACAGCGCCTCGAAGGTTGTACCTATCAAATCACAACCCCTCTTGGTAAAGCATTTGTGACGATCAATGAAAACGGGGGCGGAGCCGGACAGCCTTTCGAAATATTTATTACCACTGCAAAAGCTGGATCTGAGACTGCTGCAGTGTCTGAAGCAATCGGGCGATTAATCTCCTATTTGTTGCGCATTGCTTCGCCAGTTCCACCACGAGACCGGCTTGGCGAGGTCGTTAGACAACTCGCTGGAATCGGAGGCGGGCGACCGACGGGCTTTGGTCCCAACCGGGTCCTTTCACTGCCCGATGGTTTGGCGCGTGCACTCGCAGCGTACTTGGAAGAGACGCCGGAAATTATTCCGAGCAACCTGATGCAAGAAACATCCCCAGAGAATCAATTGACGATGCGCATTGGAGATCTCTGCCCGGAGTGCGGTGCAGCAGCACTGGTTAACGAAGAGGGATGCCGGAAGTGTTACGCGTGCGGTTTTAGTGAGTGTTGAGCGCAGTTTTCCAATTTACAGAATGGATTAACCCAAGTTTGAAATCCAGCGGATTGATTGCTTTGACGCTGGATTTTGTCCTTTGTTAATCCGTCCCCAGTATGACCTTCCTCTCATTCAACGTAGAATAGGTTTGTTGCCTGTCTTGCTCTACACGGTTCGTCTTCTTGGGCTCGACCGGATGGGGCTTTGGTCGATGTTATTTGAGTCAGATGCTATGTGATGGAGGAAGTTGAGTTATTACCCCGTTTTCGGGAAAGGAGGAATCGAGATGCAATCCTATCGAAAAGAGCTGTGGTTTAACACCCCAAGCAGGCGAGCGTTGATTAACATAACCCCGGAAGTTGACGCCTGCCTGCGGGAGAGTGGAGTACAGGAAGGTCTCGTGCTCATCAACGCGATGCACATCACGGCATCTGTTTTTATTAACGATGACGAGTCTGGGCTGCACGAGGACTATGAGGTGTGGCTTGAGAACCTTGCCCCGCATGCGCCAACCAGTCAATACCTCCACAATCGAACGGGTGAGGACAACGCGGACGCACACATGAAACGTCAAATCATGGGGCGTGAAGTTGTCGTCGCTGCGACCGATGGACGACTTGATTTCGGACCCTGGGAACAGATCTTCTATGGCGAATTTGATGGGGGGAGAAGGAAAAGGGTGCTGGTAAAAATCATCGGAGAGTGAAGAGGAGGGGTCACTCTTGGGTGATTGGCCGAGTGTCAGTCCGCCCCTCAATGTCATTGCGAGCCCAATCGGCTGCGCTCCCCACTCCCTTCGGTCGGGGACTTCGCAGGCTAAACTCCGCGAAGCAATCTCATCCTTTCTTGCGCGGAGATTGCTTCGTCACTCCGTTCCTCGCAATGACAAGCGCGGGAAGGGCTCTGCAAATAATACCTGTCATTTCGAGAAGGCCGGGAAGCGGCGAACGAGAAATCCCTATGATGGTTCTCAAGGGCATTCCTTCTCTGGAAAATGCGCCATCCTTGGAGAACGTCGTCCACTTCTTAATGTCATTGCGAGCCGCAGGCGTATCAATTTCGTTTTTTTACGATGAGATTGAAGACCTACGTCGTTTCGCTCCCGAACACTCGAAAGAAACAAGTATATGTCATGCTGAGCGGAGCGAAGCATCTCGTTTTGCGACCTGAATTGTGCTCACTGCTATTCACGAGATTCTTCGTCGCTCTGCTCCTCAGAATGACTTTGGAAAGGGATCTTTCATACAGAGTTAAGTGAGAAATCCCTTGGATGTTGCTCTTGTGGACTCCTCATTTGTAACAGACACAATTACTTGCTTACGAAGTCCGCCCCTCAATGTCATTGCGAGCCCAATCGGCTGCGCTCCCCACTCCCTTCGGTCGGGGACTTCGCAGGCTAAACTCCGCGAAGCAATCTCATCCTTTCTTGCGCGGAGATTGCTTCGTCACTCCGTTCCTCGCAATGACAAGCGCGGGAAGGGCTCTGCAAATAATACCTGTCATTTCGAGAAGGCCGGGAAGCGGCGAGCAGGAAATCCACACAGGAAGTAGGAGTTTCTACCCCTTGCATCAAGGGGTTATTTCGATTAATATATCATACCGACCGGTCGGTATGATTGTGAGGAGATGATGAAACAACAAGATCGGGCAACGCAAACGAAAGAAAGCATCCTTAAAGCAGCGGAGCATTTATTCGCCGTCCAGGGCTACGAGGCGACGAGCGTTTCAATGATCTGCGACGCCGCGGGGGTGAGTAAAGGAGCTTTCTATCATCATTTCGAAACCAAACAGTCGATATTTTTAGAGCTTATGCAGCGCTGGCTAAAGGGCTTGGATGAGCAGCTCGTTCTAATAGATGAGTCAACCGAGGATGTCAAAGAGGGGTTGCTCTCCATGGGCGAGATCATAGGGCAGGTACTCGATGTTGGCGGTCCACAGCTTCCGATCTTCCTTGAATTTTGGAGTAGGGCTATTCGAGACCCTGATGTTTGGGAAGCTACGGTCGAGCCGTTTCAACGCTACCGTGATTTCTTTGCCGCCCTGGTCCAGCGGGGGATAGATGAGGGAAGCCTAAGGGATCTTGCCCCTCACAATACAGCCCGCGTTCTCATTGCCCTGGCGGTGGGGATGCTCGTTCAAGGTCTTTTGGATACTGGGGGAGAGGACTGGCAAGACATAACCAAGGAAGCGCTGGAGTTCTTGCTTCATGGAATAGCTGCGAGGTAAAAAATGAATGTACTTCTTACTGGAGCTTTTGGAAATATTGGCCAGAGCGCGTTGGATGAACTCCTCGCGCGTGGGCACCAGGTTCGCTGCTTTGATCTTAAGACGAAAACGAATGAGCATGTCGCTAGCTCCTATGAGCAGAGAGCGCAGATCTTCTGGGGGGATTTACGCCGGCCAGAGGATCTAATAGAGGCACTACGAGATATTCAAATCGTTGTCCATTTGGCATTCGTGATTCCCACACTTTCCGCGACCGGAGTCAGCAGCGAGACAGACCCTGAATGGGCGCGGGAGACTAATGTAGGGGGTACGAAGAACTTGCTTGAAGCCATGAAACAGCAACCACAGCCTCCAAAGATACTATTCTCTTCATCGCTTCATATCTATGGCAAGACCCAGCATTTGCCGCCGCCGCGAACAGTGTTCGATACTCCACACCCCATCGAACACTATGCAAAACACAAAGTCGAATGCGAGAAGATGATTAAGAGCTCAGGATTAACTTGGGTAATTTACCGATTGGGCGCATCCCTTCCAGTACGCCTTGTTATGGACCCGGCGATGTTTGATGTCCCGCTGAATAATCGCATCGAATTCGTCCATAGGAGGGATGTGGGTGTAGCGATTGCGAATGGGCTGGAGGCGGATGAAATCTGGGGAAAAATCTGGCATATCGGCGGGGGATCCGACTGTCAGCTCTATCAGCGTGAGCTTGTGAATGGAGTGATGGAAGCTGCCGGGATTGGAATGCTACCGGAGGACGCCTTCACAGATGAACCGTATCCCACCGATTGGTTAGATACTGAGGAGAGTCAGAAGGTACTGAATTTCCAACGGCTGACATTGTCGGATTACCTCGAGGATGTAAAAGAGAGTATTGGCTTCCGTCGCTTCTTTATTCGCCTCTTCCGACCGGTAATCCGCGCCTGGATTCTGAGTAAATCACGAGTGCAAACCTGAAGGGTATGATGATTGAACCGAGAATATCTGCAGGCATCGCAGTTGTTACGGGCGCTTCAAGCGGGATAGGTGAAGCGGCAGCAATGCAGCTCTCTACTGCGGGTTTCCATCTGGTATTAATCGCTCGCCGCCGGGATCGCCTGGAGAAGCTTCAATCCAAACTCCGGAAATCAGGAGGGCAAGCGGATTTCATCTGCTCAGATCTCAGCCAGGAAGAATCATATTCAGCCATTGCTGATCAGGTGAAGAATATTGGGGCCCCGATCGATGTCTTGCTAAATAATGCCGGATTCGGCTGGTATGGGTTTGGGGATGAGATGCCATGGAGTGTAGCCAGAAGCATGTTAGCGGTTAACGTACAAGCAGTGACGGGTCTTACGCTTCAATTTCTGCCGGAGATGAAAAGAGTAAATCACGGGCATATCATCAATGTCGGTTCAATTGTTGCCAGTATTCCCAGCCAGGGAGTGGCGCTCTATGGAGCAACCAAAGCGTTTCTCGATGGCTTTACAACTTCACTTTATCGAGAACTTGTGAACACAGGAGTTAATGTGAGCGTGGTCCGAACAGGAGCGGTCAGGACGCCTTTCTTTAAAAAGGTGGCTGCACACTCCGGGAGTGGTGTTATTCCGTTTCAGCGTCTTGCAGTTCAGCCAGAGACGGTAGCCCGACGAATTTTGGAGCTTTTGAAGAAACCCAAGCGGGCGATATATGTTCCACGTTTGCTATGGGTGGTCCCCTGGATTGAAATGTACTTTGGCTGGTTTATCGATCGTCTTGGACCACGTCTTCTGCGCTCCTCTCGATTTTGATCACGGAAGACCCGGGCAGAATTATTTGCTCCGAATGTCATCGTGGAATCGATTCTTTGGATGGAGCCCTCCGGGTCCAGGGCTTGATTTTTCGTGAGGCCTTACTCTTAGGGCTTATCGGCGGTGTAATGGGTGTTTTCATTGCATTTGAATTAATTGCTCTGTTGAACTTAATCCCGATGATCGGCGAGGCTGCTCAACCGATCTGGGCTATTGAGATCTCCGCCCGCGCCTTCACGGTGGCGCTATTATTAGGATTGATGGGTGGATGGTATCCAGCTCTGAGAGCCACCCGTCTTGAACCGGTAGAGGCGTTGCGTTATGAATGAGGGTTGGTTCTAGTGAAAGAATTAAATCAAAAATCGAATTTAAGGATGGTTGAACATGAATAACAAAAGAGCCCTGCGAGCTTTGTATTTTCTGGTGATTACAGCGCTTCTCTTTCTTCCCGCGTGCAGTCAAGGCACACCCGACTTAACCGAGGAGCCCAATAGCGGCATTCCAGAGGATTTTCAGCCCATTGTCAGTGCCACGGGTATTGTGCTCCCTTCAAAAAGGGTTGTCTTAAGTTTCTCGACTCCAGGCATTGTGGATGAAATCATGGTTGAAGAGGGGGAGGTGGTCGAGAAGGGAAAAATCCTGATGGCTCTAAAGGGGAGAGAACAGGCCCATGCTGCCCTGGAGACTGCTCGCTTAGAACTCATCCTCGCAAACCAAAGCCTGGATGAGGTGCACCGCACTTCTGCTCTTATCAGTGCGCAGACGCAGCTTTCCTTTGCGAATGCCCAGGATGCGCTTGAAGATGCAGAGTATAACTGGCGTGTCCAGCAGGAAGGTAATCGCGCCAGCCAATCCACGATCGACTCTGCGCAAGCTGGCCTCGTGCTTGCGGAGGAGGAGGTCGATCGAGCAAAAGGTAATTATGACCATTACTCTGGTCGGCCCGAGGACGACGCCCAACGAGCAATGGCGTTGATCGAGCTATCTTCTGCACGCAGTGCCCGCGATGCCGCGCTCAGGAGGCTTAACTGGTATTTAGGCTATCCAGATGAGACAGAGCAATCCGTTCTTGATGCCAAGCTTTCTATAAGCGAGGCGGAACTCGGAGTTGCTGAACAGAATTGGGAAAGAGTTAAGGATGGGCCGGATCCCGACACCATCGAGCGAGCGGAAGCGCGGGTAGCCGCTGCGCAGGCTCATGTAAAAGCGGCTGAGGCCGCCCTCTCTTTGCTCGTTTTGGAAGCACCTTTCGCCGGGACGGTCAGTGATGTGTACTCACAAGAAAAGGAGTGGGTCGCTCCTGGGCAACCTCTGGTTGTATTGGCAGATTTACAAACTCTAAGGGTGGAGACTACAGACCTGAATGAGATTGATGCAGCGCGAATCGAGATCGGCGATTTTGCAACCACCACTTTTGACGCGTTGCCAGACATTGTGGTTGACGGTCAGGTCATTTACATCGCCAGTAAATCGGAGCAGGGCTCGGGCGTGAATTATAAAGTGATCATTGAACTGAATGAAATTCCAGAGAAAGTCAGGTGGGGGATGACGGCATTTGTCGATATCGAAATTGAGAGTTAATCACGGCGGGGCAGTCATGACATCGTTTAAATGCCCACGTGAGGCTTGATGATGGATGCTGCTAGAGGTTGGCTAATTGATGTCGACGACTTAGTGTGGGTATATGGTGATGGAGAGAAGATCCGTGCGCTTGACGGGGTCGATATTCGGGTCATGCATGGAGAACTCTAGCGACCACAGGACCGATTGGCGGCGGAAAAAGTACGCTCCTGAATGTCCTCGGCGCGCTCGATAAGCCCACGAGAGGGTCGATTTTCATTGGTGGCCCGGATATAGCCAATATCGAGAATTAAGCCACTTTCCACTTCAGGGTGCAATCGGGAATTGGTCCATCTTGGATTGCTCTTCTTGCATAGAAAATCTAAAATCACAACTCGAAGTTTGGTTGATTGTTCATGCTGTCAAGGAGTGATCGTCTATGGCTAAACATTTCGTGCTCGTCGCCGGAAACATCGGGTCTGGAAAAACATCCCTCACAGAGCGGCTGGGGGAACAGTTAGGTTGGGATACTGCGTACGAATCTGTGGTTGATAATCCGTACCTCGCCGATTTCTACGCCGACATGGCCGTCTGGGCTTTTCACCTTAATGTCTTTTTCCTTGGCCACCGCGCTGACCAGCATCTAGCCCTGGCCGACTCTCCCGCGTCGACGATTATCGACCGCTCTATATACGAGGACGCGGAGATCTTCGCCCGAGCTGCTCTAAGATTGGGGACGCTTTCTGATCGCGACTATGAGAACTACCGCAAGGTCTTCGACCTCATCGTGGGGAAATTACCTTCCCCGGACCTCTTGATACATCTGAAGGCGCCCGTGCCTGTTCTGATGGGGCGTATCCAGCAGCGTGCCAGGGATATGGAATTGGGGATCACCCAGGAGTACCTTGAGCTGCTCGATTCTCTATATGTGGAATGGGTCAACCGCTTCGATATCTGCCCGGTGTTAACGATTCGCACGGATGATCTCGATTTCGTCCACCACCCGCGACACCTTGACATCGTGATCAACCGCATCCATGAAAAGTTAACCGGAAAAGAGGAACTTCAGTTTCCCGATGATTGATCCTTGAGTTTTCTGGAATTTCGATCCGGAAGGCTCTTTTCACCCCCCCCTGCGACTTTACAGCCTTTTTACAACCTAGATATGATCCTTTCGCGTACTTCCTTGAAACTATGTGTGTATTCAAATTTGAAGGAGGTTAGCGATGTTTACAAAATGGACGAGGATCATTCTGGTGACTGTTGCTCTTACTTTGGGATTAGTCGGGATTGCCTATGCCGAAGGTGATGCACCGGATGACCAAACCCGAGTTGCAGGGGTTATTCTCAACGTGGATTTCCCCGGAAATACGTTCGCGGTCCGCACGCTCAGTGGAACCGATGTGCACGTGCATGTCACGGGTAATACCGAGTATCGAAGCCGCGACGGCTCTATTCAAGGATTTGAGGATTTAGCCGTTGATATGCGCACCATCGTCGTCGGCCAGGAGCGTGGTGATGGGGCAATAAACGCTTCCGCAGTATTCGCGGCCACTCCCGAAGAGTTGCCCGACATAATGCGCTTGAAGGGCGAGGTTAACGGTGTAGGTGATAGCTACTTTACGCTCCTCACGGAGGATGGGCGCAGTCTGACAATTAACGTCATCGATCGCACCCGCTTCCGCAGCCGTGATGGGGAGGTGACTGCGCTGAGCGATCTAGAGCCTGGTATGACCGCCCTCGTAACTGCCGTGGATACGGAAGATAACGGCATCGTCGCCCTCGTTGTGGCGGCAGGGACTCCCGGTGGAGATATCCGCGACCGCATTTTCCGCACCACAGGTGAGATCACAGGGGTTGTCCCTGGACAGGAGACCTTCACCGTTCAATCAAATGAAGGCGAGAGCATCACGTTCGTCAACGGCGAGCGGGCGAAATTCAGGAGCCGCGATGGATCGGTAACTGGGATCCATGATCTTAAGCAGGGGATGCTCACCATGGTAGGCGCGATTAAGATGGAAGATGGAACCAATCAAGCTCTGGTCGTGATGGTCGGAAATCCTGAAGACCGCCCTGAGCGCCCCAATGTCGTCAGCCCTTCTGGAAAGATCGTCTCGCTTGGGGGAAATTCCCTAACGATCGAGACTCGTTCCGGAGAGCAGAAGAGTTTTTCCGTGGATGGTTCGACCAAATACAAATCTCGAGATGGAAGTGTAAGTGGCTTCGGTGATCTCGAGGTGGGAATGGCTGCAATCGTCGTGGGAAGTGATCTTGGCAATGGCGAATTACTCGCCTTAGTTGTGGGCGCGGGCAATATTCCGACAGAGAGGCCTGAGCGGATGGGCGATGTTCGCCCGGAGGTGCTGCGGGAACGTCCCCCGGTCTCGCAGACGGGTTAGTGCCAAAACCCTAAACCGGCTATACACAGCTTGTTATAACGAAAATCCTGTGGGTGCAGACCCACAGGATTTTTTTTAGGTAAGAGAGATGCTGGAATAACAACTGTGGACAGAGATGTATGAACCACCTGGAGCGATTGCTCGCCTTGCTTCTTGGCCCATTTTCGATAGGGATCGTATGAGCATCACGAAGAAAAACCAGGGTCGGGGGAAAAGGGTTCCCCTAGACCTTCTTCCAGACCTCCATGATATGCAGCGCGTCAACATCCATATCTTGTGGGCTTTCGCACAGGACCCGACCCCCGCAATTAAATGTGTTGAGCGCCCGGAGTAGAACATCGAGATTGAAATCCGAATCTTTTAGCATCAGGTGATTTTTTTCACCCTTTGGCCCGAACTCGATACCAGAAAGGTGGCAGTGGAGGCGTGTGAGAGCCTGCTTCCCAAGGTAGTCCTCATAGCGCTCAAGAATTTCTACCCATTCAGCGTATGAATTGATTGAGCCGTCCCCAGCTCGTGCATGCAGGTGAGCAAAATCAAGACAGGGCTCGACGCCTTCGATCTCTTTCGATAATACGAGCGTGTCATCGAGTGATCCTAACAGGGCGCCCTTTCCCATCGTCTCAGGCCGCAGCACAACCAGATTCCCCTGATTGCGTAGTTCATCGAGACAATCCCGCAACCTCTGGATTGCAAGGGGCAAGACATCCTCGGGAGGTTGACCGAAGTAGGAGCCGGGATGAAAAACGATATCCGTCGCTCCAGCGAGGTTCCCATAGAAGGCGGCATCCATCAGACGCTTCCGACCCTTTGGCCACTCCTCCTTATCGGCATTTAGATTAATGTAGTATGGCGCGTGTACGCTGAGGTGCACTCCCAATTCGTCAGCGGTTTTCTTAATTGCCGCGCAAGTTTTCTCAGAAACTCTCACAGAGCGGACCCATCCAATCTCGAACGCAAGGAGTTCAAGTTTAGCAAGATGACGGATCGTGCCGATGGTCCCTCCAGGTTTCTTGGGGGTAGAGCGGGGCGTTCCGACGGTTCCAAATACAAAATCTGTATATGCCAAGTTTATCCATCCTTAGTTGATCTTAGGCGAGCCGGTAACCAGCGGGTGATTACGGGTTCCAATTGGATGCATGGAAACCAAGAAGTTTCTTTTTCGGGAAGGATGTTCTTCCGCTTGAGGGGTAAATTACTCGTTTTCTTTACGGAGCGATCCGGTTTTCGGGGTTTGCTCGCGCGGTATGGAGAAACTGAATGTGCTCCCCTCGTCCTCCTTGCTCGTAACCCAAATCCGACCTCCGTGCTGCTCGACGACTGTTTTGGCGAGAGCCAGGCCGAGCCCCGTACCATCGATAGGATTATTCGGATCCATTACTGTAACCCGCCCGCGGAAGAGGTGATCGAATACGCGGGGTATTTCGTCCTCGGGGATGCCCGGCCCGTCGTCGATTACGCTGATAATGACCTCATCCCCATCCAAGCGAACTTTTATCTCGATCCGTGCTTCATCCCCACTGTATTTTATCGAGTTGCTTAAGAGATTCGATATGACTGAGCTCAAGCGGTTAACGTGACCCACGATCAACAGCGTTTCATCGGGCGGTTCGTAAATGATGGTTTGTTTCTTAGCATCGAAGAGAGGTTGTAAATCTTTGATTGTGTTAAGGATTAAATCGTGAATACGAAAGGGCTCATAGGCGATGTTAGAGGTTGACTCCACGCGGATTGTTTCCAGCAAACCGCTTATGAGATTTGTCATACTGTCAGTTGCGCGCTGCATCATGTTAAGCGCCTTGCGTTGCTGGTCGCTCAATTCGGCATCATTGAGCAAATCTGCCCCCAGACGAATTGCGTTGAGCGGGTTCTTTAAATCGTGGGCGGCGGTGCCAAGAAGTTGAGAGCGCATTCGATCGATCTGCTTGAGTGCGGTGATATCCTGCATAACCGCAACCCGCCCAACATCTTTGATTTCGCTGATCGTCGCATAGAGAACTCGTTCAGTGGGTGTCGTCACTTCGATACTCGTTGGAAAGGTGATTTCATCTTCCATTAGAAGTTCACCAAGTGGGTGATCGACGAAAATCTCAGATGCGAAGCGATCTTTTGCCAGGGCAGGGTTAATTCGAAAGACTTGTCCTGCAGTTTGATTTACCAGAATGATGCGACCGCTGACATCCGTCAGAACTACAGCATCCGCTGTTTCCACCAATGTGGCCTCAAGGCGCGAGCGCTCATCCGCCACACCCTGGAACAAACCGGCATTCTCGAGGGAAACGGCAGCCCAAGAAGAAACCGAAGTTAGCAGTTGCTGGTCTGTTTCTGTAAATGCACCGCGAGGGTGATTGATGGCTTGGATCGCCCCCATCACCTCACCTCGCTGTTGAAGTGGAACGCAAAGTACCGATGTGGTTAGAATGCCCGTTTGCCCGTCGATCGCGCTCTGATATAGGGGGTTTGTGCGAACATCATTCACAATCAAAGGGCTATTATTACGAGTGACCCATCCAGCGATTCCCTCTTCCAGTCGAATGGCCACATCTCGAATTCTCATCCGTGCGCCACCACTGGCTTTTAACATCAATCTCTCTTTGTCGTCGTCGAGCAGGAAGAGAACGACCGCTTCCGCTTTCAAGAGATTCTGGGATTGCTCCATCGCTTTTTGGAGAGCGACTTCCAGGTCAAGTGTGGAGGTCATCTCCTTGCCGATTACACTTAATTCCTGTAACTGGATGGCTCGGGCTTCTGCTGTTTCGAAGTGGATCGCATCCTGGATTCCGACAGTCCCGATATTGATAATCGCCTGAGCGAGTTCCAGCTCCTGCTCATCTAAATCGTGCCCTCCCTTGTTGTAGAGAAGGCGGACCAACCCCAGGGTTTCTTTGCGAGTGGCTAGTGGAAAAATCGCTGCGGTGGAGATCCCTTCCGCTTCTAGCATTGCGATATCTTTCGCGGAACCCGAAGGTGGGGTGAGGCTTATGATCTCGGGTTTGAGTTCTTTTTGCACCTTCTGGTGGACTGGGTAATCCGGCATTTTATCCGCCACAAGAGAAACCACAGTTTGCTGCATCGATTTCCCTAGCTGTTGTCGGAAACGGTACGTCTCACCCTTGCCCTCGTCGAAGGCGAATATTTCACAGGTGTCGGCTGATGTCGCTTTTAACAGGTGAGCTGCGGTCTGCTTGATGGCTTCCTGCCGATCCAGTGTGCCAGTGATGGCATGGCTGGCCTGGTAAAGCAGAGAAAGCTTATGCAGTAGGAAGCTCTGGCTTGTGGTTTGTTGGGCTAGGGTAAATATCTCTGCTGCACGCGAGGCCAGGACTTCCAGTGTTTCTAAATCTTGTTCGCTGTACGGATCGGGTTCATCTATTGCGGTAAAAAGCAAACCGATGATCTTGTCGTCACTCAAGCAAGGCGCACAGGCGACAGCGCCGGGGGCAAGGGGTAGGCCGAGTGATCCGCTCTCGCCATTCGTGGAAATTCCGCGCTTCGAAGAGAAGACTTCCAGCAAGAGAGGATGGTCGGAGCCGAGTGCAACCCGACCGAGGTCGCGCAGTGGCAGACCGTGAGCGAAGCGAGGTGTATATCCCGCCTCCGTTTTATCGATATCATAAAGTGCGGCTCGGTCTGCAGAGACCAATTCGCACGTTAGGAGAAGCAGGCTGGTCAGAGCCTGCATCGGGTTGTTGATATCGAATGAACTCGTAGCTGCTTGATAAAGATTTCCGCGCAGTTCCGTTGATTCCATGTGTTGGTGCCCTGAGAAGTAAATTAAGGTTGGATTGACTCGACATCACGAATTATGGCATAGATCAACCTACCCTGCAATGAACATAAAGTTCTATCGGCGCTGGCTGCGTATCATTATTGAGATGGGTTCGGATTAAAGGAGCGAGGTGATTTTAATGATTAGCGGGGGACCAAGAATGAGAAGCCCCACGAGAATGGCGACGAGTGAGGAAATCAAGACTGCTGCGGCACCGACATCTTTTCCGACCCGAGCAAGTGGGTGAATCTCGGGGCTTGCCAGGTCGACGATGGCTTCGAGTGCTGTATTTAGAAATTCCGAGACCCAGACTAATCCAATCGTTACAAGGAGAATCGCCCCAGAGAGCCTGTCTAGACCCACCCAAATCGCAACTGTAAAAACAAGTATTGTAGCCACGGCGTGAAGCCAGGCATTTCGCTGAGTGCGAATAACGTGCAGCCAGCCTGCAAATGCGTGCTGGAAGGAGGCAAGACGGGATTGGGCTCTCTTGGGAGATGTCATCCGGTTCATTCCAGTGATTGGATCGTGATTCCTAATTGGTCCAGAATTCGTTCTTGATGAATCCACATCCGGTCCTTGTCCTGCGGGAGAATGTGGTCAAATCCTAGCAAATGCAATGTGCCATGTACGGTCAGCAACATCAGCTCGTTGTTGGTTGAGTGTTCTGCGCGCTTGGCCTGTGCTTGTGCTATCGGCACGGCAATGATGATGTCACCGAAATACATCAGGTTAAGATCCGGGTCAACCGTGCCGTCGGGGAAGGAGAGCACGTCTGTGGGGATGTCTTTACCGGAGAATTCTCGGTTTAACGTCTGCATTTGCTCTCTATCGGTAAGGACGATGGTGAGAGCGCCGCTTTCAGCTTTCTCTGCAGCCAACGCGGCTAGCGCTGAACGTTCTACATCAGATGTATATTCGCTGTATTCACTGTTGGACTTAACATGAGCCAGATGGGTCATGAGGGTTCCATCTATGTGGATTGCACAGGCTGCGTATCTTCCTGGCTTTGATTGTTCTCCGCTGGTGATTTAGGGTACTGGATTCGCGGGTGATAGATGTTTGTAAGTGTCTTAACAAAGGATCGCCGAATGGTAGCTAGATCCCGTAAAGTGAGATCCGTCTTATCGAGTTGTTTTTTTTCCATGCGGTCGCTGATTATCCACTGTACGATCTCATTGATCTCTTCTTCACTTTGGGGTTTCTTGGCCCGAACGGCAGCTTCCGCGCCATCGGCGAGCATAAGCAACGCTGTCCCTCGAGAACGTGGAACAGGTCCTTTGTAGGTGTAGTCTCGCTTATCCACTTTTTCAGTATCTCCGCCGATAGCTTCGAGTGCTTCGCGATACTGGAAGGAAACTTTCAGCGTTCCGTGATGTTCAGCGATGAAGGCTTGGATGCTCTGTGGGATACGATGTTTGCGCGCTAGAGACAAGCCTTCGGGGACGTGGGAAAGGATGATGTTAGCGCTTGTTTTCGGGTCTAACTGCTCGTGGATGTTCTGTCCGGGCACTTGATTCTCAATGAAGAATTGTGGATGAAGGGATTTCCCTACGTCATGATATTGAGCGCCAACCCGGGTGAGCAGGGCGTTCACGCCAATCTCGCGCGCGGCTTGTTCCGCCAGGTTTGCTACTTGAAGGCTATGTTGGTAGGTGCCAGGGGCATCGCGCAGGACTTGTTGTAGGAGAGGATGGTCCGGTCTAGAGAGTTCAAGCAGCTGCAGATTCGTTGTTATGCCTAAAAGATTGCCAATGATGAGGAGTAAACCAAAGCCGAGGCTGGCAGAAAGTAAGCCACTGACGAGCGAAGCCACTAAGATGGTTGTCTTGCCAAAGATGTCCATGGCGGGATCTGGCAGGCGGAAGATAACAATTACAAGGGCAGAACCCGTCGCGGCAGCAATCCCGGCGGTGGTGAACGAACTCAATCGTTCGGCTCTCTTTATCATCAACGAGGCCAGGATTCCACTAATGATGGCATAAAGTGCGAGTTCGAGACCACGGGGCGCCAGGAAACCTGCTACGATCCCGATGAGGAGTGAGGTCATCACCCCCAGGCTGGGGCTAAAAAAGACTGTCACCAGAATAGGTAGAGCGGCATACGGGAAGATATAGGGAAACACGGTTCGACCGGGTATCAGGGCCTGCATGCTAAGGGTGATGATAATGAAGAGCAGGCTAAGCGTAAAGGCGAGATTAGCCTTGGTTATTTCCTTGGGATGTATGCGGTAGGCGAAGATCGTGAAAATACCGATTAGAAGGATGACCAATAGAGACCGAATAGCGATCTCAAGCCAAGGGTTGGGGGGCTTGAGAAGGTCATACTCTATCAGTGTTTCAATTTCAAGCGCTCCGACGACTTCTCCCCGGCTGACGATCGTCTCCCCTTCTACATAGGTTTTAATAACCGGCTCGACGGATTCTCTAGCCTCAGTTCGGGCAGCTTCCGTGGCATCAACGTTAAGAATTGCGTTATGTGTAACGAAAGCGGGGGCGAGCGCCTCGACGATCGTTGCCTGATTTTCTGGTAGGGAAATGCTCACTAATGCCGGCATGGTTCTTCTTGCTTCCTCAATACGACCCTCGCGAATTTCGTTCCGCATGACTTGCTCAACGACGGTGAGCGTTTCAGATTTTACGGTTTGCCAGTGCAAGTCTGACAACTCTAAGATTGAAAGCGAAGTGCCGGTATCCAGGCGGATATCGGACATTGAGCTCAAGTCGGATAGCTTCTCCTCATTTGTGGAGTAAGGATCGCTGCGGACCGAATCAATGAATGTAAGCGTAGCCTGAAGCCGTTCTAACTGCCGCCTCGTGATATTTGTGTCCGGCTGGTCATACACTTGTGCCACGCTCTCGCTGGCAGCAGATCGTTCTCGTTCTGTTAAGACATCGCTGACATATGACAAATCATAGAGAGCATGAATATCTTGGGGGGCGACGTCGCTTACCTGCAAGCCGTATGTCTGAGCGCTGTTATTAACGGGAATAGAGAGAGCAGCGATCGTTCCAATGATTACAAAAAGTAGAATGAACCAAAGACGGGCTGCCTCTAAAGCATTCCGTAAGCGTTCTAGCGTGGTCAGGTCTGTGCGTGCAGTATCGTCCATCAATCCTTCTGTGGGGGAGCGAGAAGCTCACGGACGAGGTCGCTGGCTATTTTTCCATCAGCCCGTCCTTGAATCTGAGGCATAAGGACTTTCATGACTTTGCCCATATCCTGAGGATCGGACGCGCCAACTTCCTCGATTGCTCGTTGAACGATCTCTCTGAGCTCATCGTCCCCGAGAGGTTGGGGAAGATAAACCTGTAGAACTTCGATCTCTGCAAGCGTGGAGGCGAGGAGATCATCTCGCCCTGCTTGCTTGGCTTCTTCAATGGTCTCCTGACGGGATTTCACTTCCCGTTGGATGATTCCCAGGATGGTCGCTTCATCGAGATCGTCTTGACGTTCGATCTCGACGAGTTTAATAGCGGAAAGGACCATGCGCAAAGATCTTTTCCGTACATCATCTTTGGAGCGCATCGCTTCTTTGAGGTCTGCCTCGAGTGTCTCTTTGTTAATCATGCGTCCATTATACCTATGGTTTTTCATCATTGTGAAGGCTTGTGCGGGTTTCTTATTTATTTGCGCATAGCCATATATGGGTTTCTTTGGATTACAGAGCGCTGTTTTACAGGCTCGTATACAGCTGATAATCGCGAAGTTGACGCATTGATGTTTAAGAAGACGGTATCATGAAATGGTCTAGCCATAATATTCAGAAAGAGCGTGAACGCCGCGGGAAAAATGGAGGTTAATCTAAGCAAAAAAAATCCAGTCAAATTGGAAATCTTCCGCGGAAGACTATTCACGCGCTGCGGTTCGCGATGATTCGCCCCTGCAAATCTCCTTTTGCAGGACGGATGATTTCCACATCTGAGATCTGATTCCAGCGGTCTTCGTCGTCGCTCGCTTTTATCCGCAGGTAATTTCCTGTCAATCCAGAAAGCTGCCAGCCAGCCTCTCCGAGGTCCGTGGTGCTCTCCCAGAGAACGGGCAAGATTTGCCCGATAAATAAGTGGCGATAACACTCTGCAGATCGTGTGAATGCCGCTCTCATAACCGCACTGCGTTCACGGCGTACAGAACTTGGGACGACATGATCGAAACTGTAAGCTGGAGTGCCCTCACGTTCGGAGTAAGTGAACACATGACCGCCAGCAAAATTCATCGCCTCAACAAAGGCAAGACTATCATCGAACTCCTCTTCTGTTTCACCAGGGAAACCGACGATGATATCCGTTGTGATCGCAACATCTGGGATCGCTTCCCGGGCTGCCGTGATCAGTTTCGAGTAATCATCCTGCGATGTTTTCCTTGCCATGCGGCGAAGTGTGGCATCCGAACCGGATTGCAGAGGAAGATGCAGGTGACGGCAAAGCCTGGTATCTTGCCAGAGTGAGAAGAAGTTGGCATCTAGGTTCCAGGGCTCAAGAGAGGACAGCCGAAAGCGTGGAATGTCCGTCTTTTTTAATATGAGCTGGATCAGGTCTCGTAAACTATTGCCTTGGCCCAGGTCTTTTCCCCAGGATCCAAGATGAACGCCGCAGAGCACAATCTCTTGGCTCCCTCCTCGGAGAGCGGCGTGGACCTCCCTTAATACCGTTGCTGTTGGGATGCTTAATGCCGAGCCGCGCGCCACAGTCGTAACGCAGAATGCACAACGATTATTACAGCCATCCTGGACCTTAATGAACGCCCTCGTTCGCATTCTCGATCCGGGAAGTGGTTCGCGTTGAAGCGGCTCCCGATTAAATAGCTCGGGCGGTTGGCTAAGGATGTCTGCGACCAGACGGCTCTTGTCATCGTTTTTCACAACGCGTGTGACTTTTGGAAGCTCGAGGGCGCTATGTTCTTCCAGTGTAGCCCAGCACCCTGTGAGGATGATTTGATCGACTCCTGCTCTCGCAGCCTGACGTGTTTTCTGTCTTGAATCCGCGTCCGCTCGCCGAGTAACAGTACAGGTATTGATCACCGCCAGATCGGCCTGAGCCGGATCGCCAACGAGTTCACACCCTGCCAGCCGGAAATCGCGGCCGATGCGCTCTATCTCACTTTGATTTAGACGGCAGCCAATGCTGTCGAGAAACACTTTCATGGATGGTTTTAAGCAACCTCAGGGTTGTACAGTAGAGAAATTATCAAAACGAATCTCGACGCCGGGGTCTGCGTACGTGCCGGCGATCAACCCCACGTCGCCCGAGCGTATATCTTCAACGATGGCCTCAGCCACACGTGAGTTGTTCACATATAAGATCAGGCGATCCCCGACACACTCTGCCTGGATGAAAATCCCCTCATCCCCCTTATGTACGGCATCTGTCGGGAGTAGGGATTCATCGCTTAAGAGTGTTTTCTCGCCATCTACATAGTGCCCGATGCCGGCGAAACCATCGCTTGAAATGAGGAAGAAGATGAAATTGCTCGGATTCTCATATCTACAGATCACGCCGAAGGCATTATCTTCCGGTCCCTTAACTCTTTCGGCCTCGACGCTTATCCAAACATCTTGGAAAGATAACTTGGGCAGGCTCCAGGCGACGGTTTTCGGAGCAAAAATCTCAATGTGATATTGGCCATCCTGGTAATCTGCTCGATAGACATCATCCTGGTACCGGTCCCAGCCGCTTGAAGTACGAGAGAAGTCGTCTTGGAATAGAACTTCGCCCGGACCAGCTGGAGGATACAGCCAATTGCATCCTCCAAGGAAGATTGAGAAAACCGCGATCAGGCTCGCGGTGACGGAGATTCTTCGCATTATTATCACGTTTCTTTCACCTAGGCGCATTCTAGCACAGCCTATTCAATTGCAACGAGCGACAATTTTAACGAACAGCCAATTCAAGCCAGCGTTTTGCGAGAACTTGATAAGGGCCAGGTGTGTTCAGAGAGGAGGCAAGTTGCATGGCAGCCCATGCCCCATTTCGGTTCCCCTGGGCGTCGAATAACAAACCCAGATAGTACTGAGTCTGTGCGTTAGATGGATCCAATGTAATGGCTCGCCAGAGAAGGCGTTCTGCCAGAATGTGGTTGCCGAGCAGAAAATGGGTGTAGGCCAGTTCGACAAGAGGGGCTGTTTCTCTTGTGCTTAATGCAACTGCATTTCGAGCCGCAGGAAGCGCAAGAGTTTGGATATCTACATCATATTGATTGGAGAATCTCGCCAGCAAGAGCCAGAAGGCGGGATTTTTTGGATCGAGGTCCGCGGCCTGGCGGTAGGCAGCGGATGCAGCCACTAAATCTCCAAGCCCAATATATACCTCACCTAATTGTGCAGCAATGGCCGGGTTGAGCGGGTCGAGTTGAGCAGCAATGGTCAAGGCATCTCTCGCCTGTTCCTCCTCACCTACATTGAGCCAATGAAGGGCTAGAAAGACATGCGGTAGGGATTGGTCAGGCAGTGCGTCGGTAGCGGCAAGCAGATCATCCAACCCGTTCTGCCCTATTTGGTCTTTTGATAAACCCAGATAGGCACGAGCCTCATGGATATCGGGGTTAATTTCCAGCAATCTTTCGAGAGAGAACATCGCCAATTTCCACCTGCCGTGTCGGGCGAAGATTTGCCCCACTTGTGCCAGAGTGTAAGTAGGAGTCGGTTCGTCGTCAGAACTCTCGATTGCCAGAATGAGATCGATTGCAAGCGGAGGTGTTCGATCTGCTCTTTTAGCGAGCGCATGAAGTAGAGGCAGAGAATCCACGGGCGCCAAAGCCGCTTTCGCATACGCGTAAGCCTCCTCCGTCTCAGGATTGAGCGATGTCGTCTTGGCCAGCACCTCAAAGATCGTAAGTGCCTCGTCGAGATCGTTGGAAGCAAGGCGTTCTAATGCAAGGTGCTCGATATCCGAGATCGATTCCGGGCAATCTATGATCAGGCCTTGCCAGGCGTTGTCTAACCCAGCAGTCTCTCCGGCGCGGATGTTTACTCTTTGACGGAGGCAATAGGCTTCCTGGCTCTGCAAGTTGTGGGCTTCTAGCGCGTCTAAATGAGCGCTGGCTGTACCCAAATCATCGATATCTAAAGCCAGCTCGGCAACTTTCAGGTGCAATCCCGCAAGTGCTTTCTCAAACTTCATCGCATATTCGAGCTGCTCGATGGCGATCTCGAGATTCCCAGCCTTAAGGTTTGCCTGTGCAGTTTGCAGGGGATGGAGTAAGGGTTGCGCTATCGGTGATGGCGAGAGCACAAGGAGAAGAAGGATCGTGATGGTCAGCGCTTGCCAATGCCGGCGGATTTTTTCAAGCATGATTAATCCCATTGTATTACGGGTGAATTATAGACCGAGATAAGGAGAGCGGATATTTCTTCCGTTTACCGTTAAGGGTTGAAACAAATGAAGTGAGGCCTAAATGGGATGAACCTCCCGCTGTGGTGTGATAATGGGCACTAAAACGCTGCGAATCCACCAGATAGGTTGTCTCGCCCAGTTTGAGCGTCTATAATCGAGACACGTTTTTCCGGAGGTAGTGTGGATGGATTTTCGTCTCACGACGGAACATGAGATGGTACAGAAAATGGTGCGCGATTTCGCCCGTAAGGAGGTCGCGCCCACCATTAAAGAAGCCGACCGGAAACAAGAAATGACCGCTCACGTCCTGCCCAGGATGGGGGAGTTGGGCATCCTTGGCATATGCATCCCGGTGCGCTACGGTGGGCAAGGGATGGACTATATATCATTGGGTTTGGCAAGCGAAGAACTTGAAGTGATTGATACCACTTTGCGAGTGGTGATGTCTGTTCACAATGGTTTAGCTAGTATGACTCTCTTCCAGTGGGGTACTGAGGAACAAAAAGAGAAGTATCTTGCCCCCCTAGCACGTGGGGAGAAGATTGGCTGTGGGGCGTTCTCAGAGCCCGGCGCTGGTTCGGATTTTGCGAATATACTGATGACGGGCAAGCGGGATGGAGATGAGTACATCCTGAACGGCGAGAAGATGTGGATCTCACTCGCAACCAAAGCGGATTTTGCAGTCGTAACGGTTCGAACAAAGTCTGATGTAGCGAAACCCAGCGAGGGGCTTACTGCATATATTGTTGAGCTGGATCGACCTGGGGTTTCACGCGGGGATATCCATGGGAAGCTAGGCGTGCGTGCTGGGTCAACAGGATGGATTTCATTTCAGGATGTGCGTGTGCCGCTTGAGAATCGAATTGGGGAAGAGGGCGAGGGATTCAAAGTCACGATGACAGCTTTCGACCATGGTCGGTACACGGTTGCCGCAGGCGCGACAGGATTAATTCGTGCATCCCTCGAAGCCAGTGTGGCGTACGCAAAAGAGCGAAGCTCCTTTGGAAAACCAATCGCTCGCCATCAACTCATCCAGGAGAAGATCGCACGCATGGCGCGCGATTATGAAATCGCGCGTTTACTTTATTTGAGAGCCGGTTGGATGAAGAACGAGGGAGTGCGCAATACCTTTGAGACCTCCATCGCAAAACACTTCGCAACGGATGCATCTTTTCATGCCGCATCTGAAGCCATTCAGATCCATGGGGCATATGGATTCAGTGATGAATACGATGTGGAGCGATTCATGCGCAATGCGCGCGGGGCTATGATTTATGAGGGCAGCAGCGAAATCCAGTCTTTAATCCAGGCAGATTACGCGTTGGGGTATCGCAAAGATAAAGCAGTCCGATGTGAGCTTCCGGCGTATGACTCGCAAGCGTGGCAGTCATAGGCAATCGACAAGCTCCTGTTAAGACGTGAGATCGTGGAAAAACATTTCTAAGATAAGGAGGAACCCTTGAATATCGTTGTCTGTGTAAAACAAACTCCCGATACAGCCGCAACGGTCACCGTTGAAGACGGGAAAATATCCTGGGGGGATGCACCCTTGGTGTTAAATCCCTGGGATGAATTTGCCGTCGAAGAGGCTCTGCGCTTGAAGGAAGCGCATGGTGGTGAAGTTACGGCGATCAGCCTTGGCCCTGAAGATGCCAAGGAAGCTCTTAAACAATCGCTGGCGATGGGATGTGAGAACGCAATCCTTGTGAGCGACCCTTCATTTGCCGGCCTCGATTCACTGCAAGTCTCCAAAGTACTTGCAGCGGCAATTGAGAAAGTCGGCGAGGTGGACCTCGTCTTCTTCGGCAGATCCTCGGTAGATACCGATTCGGGCATAACCGGTTCGCAAGTCGCACGTCGATTGGGCTGGCCAGCGTTATCGCTCGTTGCGGTGATTAATTCCCTGGATCCTGAAAGCAAACGATTAGAAGTCGAGCGGATGTTGGATGAAACCCGGCAGCAGGTCGCGGCTTCATTCCCCGCCGTAATCTCCGTCGTTAAGGAGATCAATGAACCCCGATATCCATCCTTCATGGGGATTCGTAAAGCATCGAAAGCGGAGATTCCGATCTGGTCCGCAGCAGAGTTAGGTCTCGAAGGGGACTTGGAGTCGGCACTTACCTGGCCTGATGTTTATGCTATACCGAAAGTCGAGACTGAATGTGAATTCATAGAGGGGGAAACCCCTGAGGAGATCGCTGCGAAGCTAGTTGATCGCCTAATAGAAGAGAAGGTGGTCTGATGACTAATAAAGTTCTCGTTTACGTAGATCACTTCAAGGGCGAGGCTTTACCTGCTTCCTGGGAAGCGATTGGGGCAGCCCGAAAGATCGCTGAATCCCTCGGTTCGGGAGTTACGGCGGTCATCATTGGACAGGATGTTCAGCCGCTTGCCACACAGGCGATCGAATATGGAGCAGACGACGCAGTTGTTGCAGAGAACCCCGCTCTGGCGGATTTCCGGCCGGAGCCCTACGCAGATGTGCTCTCAAAAGCAGCTGCTGAGGCGGACGTGCTTCTCCTGCCCACCTCGGGACGGACACGCGAGCTCGCAGCAATGGTCGCTGTAGACCTCGAGACAGGCATGGCGCCAGATGTGATCGAGATCGAAGTCGATGGCGGATTGGTGCTCGCCACTCGCCCGATTTACGCTGGCAAATTGCTCTCCAAGGTAGTTATCAAAGAACGCAAGCCGCAGATTCTAACAACGCGAAGCCGTGCATTCCCAAAACCAGAGCCCGATGCAAGCCGCAGCGGGGAGATCACAAACCTCGAGTTCGAGGTCGGAGATGTTCCCACTGAGGTTCTTGGTTATAAAGAAGCGGCAGGGGGAGTGAGCCTGACGGATGCGGCAGTCATCGTCTCTGGAGGGCGTGGGGTTTCGAACAATCCCAGCCTGACACCCCCAGACGAGATTACGGATGAAAAGGACCAGGAGATCTGGCGAGCTCAACAAGGTTTCGGGCTCGTAGGTGATCTTGTTGGTGTGCTCAACGCAGCTATGGGGGCGAGTCGTGCGGCGGTTGATGCGGGCTATATCCCTTATGCCAATCAAGTAGGGCAAACCGGGAAAGTCGTCTCACCCGATCTGTACATCGCCAACGGGATATCCGGCGCCATTCAACACCTTGCCGGGATGCGTACTTCTAAAACGATCGTTGCCGTCAATAAAGACCCTGAAGCGCCGATCTTCAGGTTAGCGCGCTTTGGTGTTGTCGGCGATCTGTTTGATGTTGTCCCTGCGCTCACTGCAGCCTTCAAGGAGCGACTCGGTAAGTAGCGATAGTTGCGAATATGTGAGTGTGACTTTGCAGGGGCGCAGCTTATGCGCCCCTGCATTTGTTAAGTCCTTGACGGCGCTATCCATTACAGGCAGTATGAAACTATCTTCGACGTTCCGGCCTTCATTTTCATACAGGTATCTTTGAAGAAATCGTGATCTGTTGAAATCTATGATGCGCTATTTGAAACTATACTTTCGCATGGCTCGCCCCAATCAAATTCTGCTTATTGCCCTGGTTTTCTCATAGGGGATTCTGATGGCTCTGGCACGTGGAGCATCATGGTCTTCTCTTTCTACCCTACTTGGATTAGGGGCTGCGATCCTGGTCTGTGTCTCCATTCACTTCGGGAACGAGTATGCAGATTACGAGACGGATAAGTTGACCAAGAGGACGCCTTACTCGGGTGGGAGTGGCGCTCTCCAGGATTCGGGTCTCGATAAGAATCTCGCTCTCAGCGGCGCGATCTTAGCGATGATCCTTGGTTTCACGATCGCGTTCTTTGCTTTCTTAATGGGGCACCTTACCTTGCAGGTGCTGACTATCCTGGGATTGGCAGCCTTCTTTGGTTGGGGCTATTCGCTCAAACCCTTGAAGCTCGCGTGGCGAGGGTGGGGGGAGATCGATAACGCGTTGCTCGGTGCATGGTTATTGCCGATTTACGGTTATTCCGTGATCCATCATCGGGTAGACACCTTAATCATGGCTGCAGCTGCTCCATTTGCTATGCTTGCCTTTCTAAATCTCTTGGCAACTCACTGGGCGGACCAGGAGGCGGATCGCGCGGTTGGAAAATATACGCTGGTGACAAAAATCTCCATTCCCCAATTGCGAATCTTGTACCTCTTGACGATGCTGGGTGCATATACGTGGGTTCATTGGCACTCCCAATATTCGCCGTTGGTCAAACTAAGCAGCTTTATCGTCGTTCCCGTGAGCCTCTGGGGGTTTGTCAGCTTTACCAAACAGCACAATCCGGCTCCTTCCGTGTTTGCGATGGTTGCATTCCTTCTCGTCCAGATTTTTTCCTGGGGTTATATCTACGTTTCGTAAGCAAAGCCGTTTTCCAAGCGCGAGACCTCATATGATTAGTAAAATCTGGCCTCCGAATGAGAGACCAGCTTTACGTTGTGAGGAGTTGGAATTAGATCTTCGTTATTGGATCGGCAGACCCTGCGCTACCCAATCTTGGATTCCACCGAGATCGTACACTGGTTGATAGCTGTTCTCAGCCAGGATCTGAGCTGCGGTGGCGCTGCGATTGCCGCTGCGGCAGTAGACCACGACAGGAGTACCCCCTGGCACTTCATCCAGTCGGGCTTGTAAAGTTTCAACCGAGATATTGACCGCGTATTGGATGTGACCAGAGGCAAATTCCTCTGGTGTACGAACATCGATGAGCAGGTGAGGAGAGCCATCACCGAACTCATTTTGATATTCGAGCGGTGTGATCCGTTGGGAGGCAAGTACAGGTGCGGTTGTTGATGCGGAATTGGCGGTGGAGATCCAGGCGGCACCGCCAGCGATGAGGGCAAATACCGTGAGGGCAACGATGATAATCGTGCGATTCGAAGATTGAGATGCTCGGGATTTCTTAGTCATAACAGAACTATCTTCCTTTTCTTGGTGATAAATTTGATCAAGGATTGTATCTTAAAGGCGATCAATGTGGCTGGCTTAATAGGAGCAGGGTGTTTCTAACGATGATTAGGGGTTAGTAAGCGAAGATCAGAACCTGTTGCCAGATCAACCTTGCCAGGCTCAGCACCTGGTTTGGATGGTAAACGGGCCCTACGAGAATTCTGACGCTACATTCTAGGAGAAATGTTTTTTCAGATGCTCGTTTAATTGAAAAGACTCCGTGTTGGCAGAACCGGTGAATAACATTTAGCACATTGTTCGTTCTTGATTTGACAAAAATGAAGGGTAAGCACCAAAGAGGGTGGTTTGTTAAATATACAGGTCTCTCTTTGAGTACGTCACATACGCGCCAATCATGCTCACAGCAATGATCCCGACAGACAACCACACAAAGGTCATATCAATCTTTGATTCGTGCAGCAGCGTAACAGGATCGAAATATTTGAACGGTGAAAAGTATTTCAAAAACTCCAAATCCTTGCTCATACCAGAAATAATGGAGAGGAAATAGGTACCAAGTAATAGGAATACCGCCGTAGAACTGGCCCGTTTGTGCTGTTTCATCGCACACCCCAGGAAAATGCCAACAGCCAGGAAGACAATCTGGACGATCAATAGAGCCAGCATACCCAAAGTTAGAAAGTTATAAAAAACACCGTCAGGCTTATAGTTCCTCACACTGTACAGCGTGATGCCCCAGGTGATACCCAGTAAGGCAATGGAATAAACAAGCGCCGCCAGAGTTTTTGCGGTGATGATAGTGCTCCGTCGAACTGGTAAGGTAAGAGAAAACTCGACGGTTTTGTCCCGCTCTTCCTTCGAAATAATATCGCTTCCCCACATCACAGCAGAAATGGATAAAAGGAGACCAAAGAACGTGATCATCACGCCAAAGAAGCCCGATATCGTGGTTAGATTGAAGGCATTCATATTAAATGCCGCCAGCATAGCAGGCGGCATGCTATTCATAACCTCAATTAGCTCGGGATTATCATAATAGGCAGTGAACTTTGCGAATCCCACGACGTTGAACAAGATGACGATCCCAGCCCATATGAGCAGAGATTTAAAATTCGCTTTTAGTTCTCGGAAAAAGATATTCACATCTCCTCCTTACACCGCAGAGCGGATATTTCTTCTTGAATACAACACATAGCTGCCAACGACAGAAATAATAATAGCAGCTACGCTTATCCACGCCAGGGGCAAATCATAGGCTGCGTGCTTAAGGATGTAGTTGGGTTCGAAATGTTTGAAGGGCGACAGGATTTCCAGCTTGTCCTCCCCGATCATTCCGCCAAAAGCATTCAGTACATACAATCCAAACACCAACGCCATCGAATATGGCGTTACACTTCGCACCCTTTTCACCAGCAATGAGATCAGCATCCCAACCGTGAGGAAGAACAATTGAAAAACCGCGATGCTGAGCAGCAGAACTAGCACGGGTTTTGTCTCAAATTGCCCTCCATCGCTATACATGCGCAAGAACACAAAACTGCTGATCCAAACAATAAGATTCGTGATGGTCAGACCTGTCATGGCCGCGAGCAATTTGCTGGTCATGATCCTTGTGCGCCCTACTGGTTTGGCCAGCAGGAAGTCAG
>SOJU01000107.1 GCA_004376465.1 Anaerolineales bacterium
TTTTAAACTACCAGACCTCCTGTATTTCTTTGGAGGTCTGTTTGCATTAATCACAGAGTGCAGCCCAGTGCTGCGCAAGTTTCCAGGTGGAGGATGAATATCCAATCGGCGAAGTGCTTTCAACCAGTTGCCTTCCTCAAGGCGTCGAGGCACAATCATCATATAGCGTAAGGGAGGAACATATGACGAATAACGATGAACTCATTACGCAAGTCGAAGATATCGGCTGGGAGAAGCGATTGGCCCAACGTACGAGGAGCATGAAACCTTCCTTTATCCGCGAGATTCTCAAGTTCACCGCTCGACCAGAGATCATCTCGTTTGCTGGTGGTCTCCCTGCCCCCGAGCTCTTCCCCATCCGCGAGTTTGGAGAAGCATGCAAGGAGGTCCTGCGCACGCACGGAGAGGAGGCATTGCAGTATGGCCCAACCGAAGGCTATCAACCTCTGAAGCAATTCATTGCGGAGATGCTGTCAAAGTACGGGATCCTGGTCGAGACGGATAACATCATCATGACCAATGGCTCGCAGCAAGCTCTGGATCTCATCGGCAAACTCTTCATCAACCCGGGTGACTGCATGATCACCAGCGCGCCAACGTACTTGGGCGCTCTGCAGGCCTGGGAATCGTATGAGGCGAGGTTTTGTCCGATATCCGTCGACGGGGGTGGAATAATCATCGATGATCTGCCGGCGATTCTCGAATCCGATCATGAGCATAAATTGATCTACGTGCTGCCGAATTTCCATAACCCCGCCGGAACGACGATGCCTCTGGAGCGGCGAGAGCGCCTGGTGGAGATCGCGCGCGAACATGACCTCGTGATTATCGAGGATGACCCGTACGGTGAATTGCGCTATGAGGGGGAGTACATTACCCCGATCTTTCGACTCGCACCCGAACGGACGATCTATCTGAGTACGTTCTCCAAGACGCTCACACCGGGCATCCGCCTCGCCTATGTTGTATCACCGAAAACAATCATCACCCGCTTTATACAAGCCAAGCAAGGAGCCGACCTGCATACAGGCACTTTCGTTCAAATGGTCGTCAACGATATTTGCCAGAGAGGATTTCTGCGTCAGCATGTGAAGAGGCTTCGGGGAGTTTACAGCCAGAGACGGGATATGATGATGGATGCCATCGCCGAGCATTGGCCGCAGGAGTGCACGTACACCCGACCTAAAGGCGGGCTCTTCCTGTGGGCGCAGGCACCTGAACAAATCAAGACGCGAGAGTTCATCGACAAAGCTTTGGAAATGAATGTGGCTTTTGTGCCCGGCTTTGCTTTTTATCCCGGCGGGGAGGGTGGGGACCACGCGATGCGTCTGAACTTCTCCTATGCCAACGAGGAGTTGATCAACGAAGGCATCTATCGTTTAGGCATGGCGATGAAGAAGGAATTATCCTAAAGCTTCATCACCAAAACAGTCTCATTCTGACTTCTAGCCTCCATGATTAACAAGTGCAGCCTGCGCTTTAATGTTCGCACACCAAACCTCCCGCAGATTCGAAACCTGCGGGAGGTTTGATTAATACTGAGCCCGGAGGTTCAGCTCCTGGCGGAGCAAGGAAGCGTAAACCTGCTTTTCAAACATGTCGACTTGGGGGAGAATCACTTCAAGGTGCGCCGTTCATTACAAAACGGGAATATGCTGAAGCCAGGCCTCACCCATCTTGGCATTCGTTTCCTTGATTGCATCCTCGGACCCGAGCACAACAACACGGCCTGTGCGCGCCACGCTGTCCAACACTTCGCCGAAGGATGCAAAATCGCTCACGTTCGTAGCAAGAACTTCGTCGCGGATCCGCTGCCGGTATTCATCGGTTACGCCGGAAAGAGTTCGTTTCAACGAAGTGAAGCCTTTTGCATCGGGCAGCAAATACTGATCCCGCCTGCCGATAGCACCAATGATGCTCTTGGTTAACTCCTGGTCGCTCAGTTGAAGCTTTCGTAAAAAACCTCCTGATTCGTCGAAGATCGACAGCGTTTTGAGGAGGTTTGGGTCACGGTACGTAAGGTAGGCGAAAACACCAGAGAGGTTGTCTAATAAGCTGAACGCGCCGTAGGCACCACCTTGCAGGCGGATCATGTCCCACAGCCAGGTTGTTTTCAAGTAGCCAGCAACGACAGGATAAGATCCGTGCAGCTTGTGCCCGAGTTGGTAAATGTTGGCCGCCTTTCCAACGTAATTAACTTTAACCGGGATGGTCAGCCCTTCATTATCTGTAGATAACTCTGGCGCCCATTTATGCAAGGAAATATCCCTCGAAGGCATCGCAGCCAGGAAAGTTTCTAGCGCCGGTTTAACCGTGCGCCACTGTTCCCCATCCATCGTGACATTGCATATCATGCTCTCCCTGTGGATGAGAGAGTGGCGGATGGTTTCTAGCGTTTGCAGGACATCGGGCCAGTTATGATCAATCTGCTCGGCGAGTTCACGGATATGGAAAAGGTACTCCACGCCGTTCATCTGCTCCTCAGCCCAACCGGCATGATGCAGGCCAGATTGCAAACGGCTATAGACAACCTGATGACCGAGTTGAGCGAGTTCTGTTTCCAGCTGTGCTTTCTCTTCAAGGACAATTTGCCGGAAGCGTTCCCGGTTATCAAGGCATACCCCGCCCAGGATATCCTGGAAAATTGAGAGCAGGTCGTCGGTTCGTTCCGCCGTGGCTTTTCCCCTTATAAATAGCCAGGCAGCAGCCTCATCCCTGTCGGGCATCATCGAGGTAAAGGTTTCTGCCTCGATGCCTCCAGTTGTGCGGCCGATGTGTTGGGCGAGTTGGATGTAATCATCTTTTTCTGTTCCCATCTCCGTGAAAGCCCGCCCGAGGAGCGGGATGTAAGGGATGAGCTCAGCAGGCAGGGCGTGCAAATTAAAGCCCAGGTCGAGATAGGTAATTCCATATGTGGGTAAATCGTGATAAAGAACTCTAACTCCGGATAATTCCGATTCGGCCAGAGGAATCCGGCGTTCTTCAGGTTCTAGATCACTGTGTTTGAGTGTCGGCAGCAAAGCGAGGGTCTCCGCGCTATCGGGCGTCTCCTGAAATTCTTTGAGTTTGTTATTTCGGTCGATAATCCCCTGGAGATCGCTCTCCGAGAAAGAAGAGCGAGTTTTTTCGAGGCGATCCTTTTCCGCCTCCTCTTGCCTGGCTTGAAGCCCGGGGTCCGGAATCAGGTGGACGGTAGAGCGGTGGGAATTATCGAGCAGGTGTTCTCGCACCATCGTTTCGAAGATCGGTTCGCCCGCGGTCAGGCGGCGTTTTACCGCTTCCAATGGAGGAGCGAAATCCAGAGAGGCGAAAGGGTCGCCGTTATGAAGCCATGTTGTAAGCGCACGCACCATCAAAATCAAACCGCGTGGATTGGAGCCGAAATTATTTTCCCGGAGCTGAAATTCGATGGTGTTCACCGTCGCTTCGACCATCGCTTTTTCGAAGCCATCTTCAGCGATAGCTGCGAGCGTGTCTAGGATGATTTGCTCAACTTTATCTACGTCCTTCGGCTGCACTCCGCGCAATCCAAATGTGAAGAACAGCTGCCGCAGACTCGTAAACAAACCATAGGATGGATCGTACCCGCTCCCGATCACTTCCTCTCCGAGACCCGATTCGATGAGCGCTCGTCGCAGTGGTGAGGCAGGCGTTCCCATAAGAACATGTGCGAGAAGGGTGTATGTAATCGCCAGTTCGGCGTCATTATTCTCAGGGAGCATCCAGTTCACCGTGATCAGGCTCTTGGCGGACTCGTCGCCCTCGCTCACGACGTAAGGGATGATGCAGGATGAAGGTTTATTAAATGCCTTCTGAAGAGGTATGGCCGGATTCTCTGCCGCAGGATCATATTCTTTTAAATATTCGTGCATCAAGCGCAGGCGCTCTTCGGGTGGGTCATCTCCATAAAAAACGATACGGGAATTGCTGGGATGGTAATTAGTGTCATAGAAGGTCTTGAATTGAGGATAGGTCAGATCAGGGATCGCCTCTGGAACGCCTCCGGATTCATTAGCATAAGGGGTATCCGGAAAGAGCGATTTCAGGATTTCTTTTGACAGGACATAGTCGGGGCTTGCCATGGCCCCCTTCATCTCATTGAAGACCACCCCTTTATATAGAAGGGGCTGCTCGAGGTCTTCCAACTCATAATGCCATCCCTCCTGCTCGAAGAT
>SOJU01000010.1 GCA_004376465.1 Anaerolineales bacterium
GCTTCAAAGGGATTACTTGCGAGAAATGTGGAGTTGAGGTTACTCGCTCTTCTGTTCGTCGAGAACGGATGGGGCATATTACTCTTGCCGCCCCAGTGGCACACGTTTGGTATACACGGCGAGTTCCATCCTACCTTGGATTACTCCTGGATATCTCCCGCCGCAATCTTGACCGCGTTTTGTACTTCGCTCAGTACGTCGTCACTTATGTCGATGAAGATGCGAGGAGTAAGGCGTTAAAGCGCATTGAGGAAGAGCTTGATCTCCGGGCGAAACAAGAGAAGGAAGCGATTAAACAACGCCGGGCTGACATCAGAGCGGAAAAGAAAGAAAGACTTGCAGAGCTCAGCACAAGGAAGAAAGAGATACAGGCAGCCTATGATGAGGAGGTGGCGGAGGGAATTGCCCCGGTGATGCGCGAAGGACAGCGTCTGGAGAGCAGTCTGTCCGACAAGCAGGGAAAGACCATTCGCAGTCCGATTCACTTCCAGGCTCTTGATGTAGCTATTGCCGAGAAAGGGGATGAGATCAACAAGGACCATCTTAAGAAGGTCCAGAAGGCGGTGAGATCCAACCTTGGCAAAGTTGAATCGAATTTCAAGGAACAGCGCGATCAAAAACTCGCAACCCTCAAGATGGATGTGGAAACGGTAAAAGCCGATACTGATCTTGCGCTCTCTCAAATCGAAGACACCCTCATTGAAGAAGGGGTCGAGACATTTGAGCAACTAGAAGAAGATCGTGAAGAGTTGCAAAGCATCCACCAGATGCTTTTCCTGGGCGAGACGCGTTACCGTGAACTGAAGTCGAAGTGGGGACAGGTTTTCCGAGCGGATATGGGCGCGGAATCTTTCTTAGAGATTCTCGAGCATATCGATTTAGCTCAACTTGCCGAAGATCTGTGGACTGAAGTGCGTACCACACGAAGCAAGCAGCGCAAGAAGAAAGCAACCAAGCGTCTCAAGGTTGTCGAAGCCTTTAGGCGATCCGGAAATCAGCCCGAATGGATGATCATGACAATATTGCCTGTCATTCCTCCTGATCTTAGACCCATGGTCCAGTTGGATGGCGGTCGGTTTGCAACCTCTGATCTCAACGATCTCTACCGAAGAGTGATTAACCGAAACAATCGTCTAAAGCGTCTTGTGGAGCTAGGTGCTCCAGATGTAATCGTCCGCAATGAGAAGCGGATGCTTCAAGAAGCGGTTGACTCTCTGATCGATAATTCACAACGCGGTAAAGCGCTGTCACGTCGAGGCAGGCGGGAATTGAAGTCCTTGAGCGATATGCTAAAAGGAAAGAAGGGTCGCTTCCGCCGCAATCTGCTCGGTAAACGCGTAGATTATTCAGGCCGCT
This sequence comes from Anaerolineales bacterium, assembly GCA_004376465.1. Taxonomy (GTDB): domain Bacteria; phylum Chloroflexota; class Anaerolineae; order Anaerolineales; family E44-bin32; genus E44-bin32. Next base: position 1,357 of record SOJU01000010.1, read on the forward strand.
CAGTCATTGTGATCGGACCGGATCTCAAGCTATCTCAGTGTGGTTTGCCAAAAACAATGGCTCTCGAACTTTATCGGCCCTTCGTGATATCCAAGCTGGTGGCTTATGACTTCGCCGCGAACGTGAAGGGCGCCAAGCGAATCATCGAACGAGAACGCCCCGAAGTATGGGGTGTCTTAGAGGAAGTAATTAAGGATCGACCCGTTCTACTCAACCGAGCGCCAACACTCCATAGACTTGGTATTCAAGCTTTTGAGCCGGTTCTCGTTGAGGGGAAGGCAATACATTTGCATCCACTTGTCTGTGCTGCATTCAACGCGGACTTCGACGGTGACCAGATGTCGGTTCACCTACCTTTATCTCAACGGGCGGTTACTGAAGCTCGAGAGTTGATGCTTTCCTCCGTCAATCTTCTTAAACCTGCAGATGGCGAACCGGTTGTCGGTCCCACGAAAGACATGGTCCTCGGTGTTTATTACCTGACGATGATAAACGAGGGCAAAGAGCATTTAGGCGCTGGCAGAGCTTTCTCTAACATGGATGAGGTGGAAATGGCGTATGCCCTCGATCAGGTCAGTATCCATGCGCCAATAAAAATTTCCGCAGCGACATGGTACGACGAGAACGAGGAGCGCTTAGAATCGCAAGAGGAGCGTATCATCGACACCACGGTTGGGCGCGTAATCTTCAACCGCATACTCCCTGAAGAACTTCAGTTCGTCAACCGGGTTCTTGACAAAGGGGCGATTCAAGATCTTGTAGGAGACGTCTATAGGTTCTTACACGAAGACGGTACTGCGGAGGTTGTTGACGCAATCAAAGACATTGGATTTGCCTTTGCCACCAGATCTGGGACGACGATCGCTATTTCGGATATCACGGTTCCATCATCGAAGCAGGAAATCATTGCGGCAACTCTCGAACAAACCGAAGCGGTTCGAATGGATTACCGCCGTGGACTCCTGACAGAACAGGAACAGACTGAGAGGATTATCGATCTATGGCAGAAAACTACGGCGGCTGTTGCTGAAGCCGTTGAGGAAGCCATGGATCCGGCAGGGAATCTAAGCATGATGGCGATTTCAGGCGCCACGAAAGGCGGATTCGGTGCGATTACGCAGCTCGCCGGGATGCGTGGCTTGATGGCGGATCCAGCAGGCAGAATTATCCCCTTACCTATCCGTTCCAGTTTCCGAGATGGATTAACTACATTGGAATATTTCATCTCGACTCACGGCGCCCGAAAGGGTCTAACGGATACTGCTCTCAGGACTGCGGATGCTGGATACCTGACCCGACGTTTGGTAGATGTAGCTCAGGATATGATCATCAACGCCGAGGATTGTGAGACGGAAAAGGGGATCTGGATACGGCGGTCGGATGATGTTGCCGGCCAGGAGTTTGCCCCACGCCTATATGGACGATTTGCAGGGAGCAAAATAGTAGATCCGGATACCGGTGAAGTGCTTATCAAAAAAGGTGCCCTGATCGAGCTGGAGTCAATCAAAACAATAGCGGCGTCGGGTGTTCAAGAGGCTTTCGTGCGCTCACCTTTGACTTGTGAGCTGCAATTCGGGATGTGCCAGCAGTGTTACGGTATGGATCTTGGCCGAGGCAATGTGGTTGAGCTTGGATCAGCCGTCGGCATCGTGGCGGCGCAGTCGATCGGTGAGCCGGGTACGCAGCTAACGTTGCGAACGTTCCATACTGGCGGTGTTGCTGCGGGAGGAGACATCACAACGGGTCTACCGCGTGTTGAGGAGTTGTTTGAAGCGCGGAAGAAACCTAAGGGTGAAGCTGTGATCGCTGAGATTGCAGGGACGATCCAAGTTCTCAGCCCTGAAGTTCCGGATGGTCCCCGGGTGGTTCATGTCGTCAATAGTGAATTGATCAAGGATGAATACAATGTCCCCGGCAATTGGGCGTTGCGCGTAGAAGATGCGGACGAAATCGAAGCAGGAGCGCTTATCGCAAAACGTGGTGAATCGGAGATCATCGCCAGTCACGCGGGACGAGTACATATCAAGGATCGAAAAGTCACCGTCTCTTACGATCTCCTGGAAGAGGAATCCTATGACATCCCCCCAAGTTCACGCCTGCTTGTGAAAGAGGGGGACAAGGTCGAGGCAGGCTTCCAGATCACTAAAGGATCATTGAACCCTCACCGCATCTTGAGCATTCTTGGACGGGAGGCCTGCGAGCTTTATTTGCTGACCGAAGTTCAGAAGGTCTACCGCTCTCAGGGACAGAATATCAATGACAAGCACTTCGAGGTTATCACTCGTAAGATGCTTTCAAAAGTTCAGATCACGCAACCAGGGGGCACGGATCTGCTTCCGGGCGATCTCATCGATCGATATTACCTGCAGAGGATGAATGAGCAAGCGCTGAAAGATGGGGAACAGCCGGCGAAGGCCATGCAAGTTCTGCTTGGAGTAACGAAGGCTTCACTGAGTACTGAATCCTTCCTCTCGGCTTCGTCCTTCCAGCATACGATCAAAGTGCTAGCAGGTGCAGCAATTGAGGGTAAAGTCGACTACTTGCGTGGTTTAAAAGAAAACGTGATCATCGGTAAGCTGATCCCGGCGGGCACCGGCTTCCCTGGCACAGAGGTGGCTCTCCATGATGAGAGGATAGATGGAGAATTTGAAACATCTCCTGAATTATCACCTGAGGATGAAGTCGTTGAAGCTGAGGCAGCCGTAGCCGATTAATTGGAACGGTTGTCAATAAAGTAGTCGTTGACAGGTTGATAACACACTCGTTATAATGCTACGTCTGCCCCAGCGCATA
>SOJU01000292.1 GCA_004376465.1 Anaerolineales bacterium
GAACCCATTAAATACTTGTGGGAACTTGACAGGTCATTCCATATCAGGGGCGCACACATGGGTGCGCCCGAATTTCAATCCACCTTGAGTTGCTATATGCGTAGGGGCACGGCACCGCCGTTCCCCTATAGGTCTTGAAAACAGCAAGAGAACGGGCCGACCCACGGGTCGGCCCTCTAGGTTAGTCCTCGAATATTAGGATCAGGTAGATCTGGACGGCATTGAGGAGCGAATTTCAACGCCTGATGCCCTGAGCTGCCAAAGCGCCTCGTACGCTGCGTCTCTTAAATGAGGTTCAGAGGAACTCAGCGCTTGAAAGAGTTCCATTGCCAGCTCTTCACCGCCGGCCCAGACGATGGCTTCAAGTGCAGCGATTTGTTCCTCCTCGGAACCTTTATTCAACGCTCGCCGCAACATCTCCAACGCTGCCCGACCAGGAGCGACTGCTAATCCCTCTTTCTCTGCGAAGGCTTGTAGCCAGGGCAGAGTAGATAAATCATCGGTCGGAGGGTGGATTTTCCAAGGTGGGTTGCGGTGCCTCTCCAAGACCTCGGCAGCGGCGCCTCTTACGACCCACTGATCATCATCCAAATGAACTGTTTCGAGAATCTCAATTGCCCATGCTTCTGGAACCCTGGCCAAACCAAAGACTGCGGCTCGGCGTGTGAGCAGGTTTTCCATCTCCATCGCATCGCGCAGCATTGCATATCCTTCGTCTGGGTTGCACGCCAGCGCTTCTGCCGCTGCGATTAGAACGCCCTCGTCGCTCTCAAGTAAGATATGCCCCAGGCCCTCGAGCGCTTCATCTGTTCCAATGGATGCAAGGGCCAAGCACGCAGCTTGGCGTGAGTGCAAATTGCGCTTGGTTTTTATCGTCTGGATTAGATATTTTGCTGAATCCTCGTCACGCATACCTCCAAGACCCAGAGCGCCAAGGACTCTGCTGCCAGGCTTATCCGATTCAAGTAGGCGTCGGAAAAGCACCGCGACCGAATCTTCCTTCGCGGCGGAGAGAGCGTGGACCGTACGCAATCGGAGTCCATAAGGACGATTTGGATCGGATACAAGCGCGGCCAGGCGACGCAGGACGTCCGCTCTCCAGGGTGCTTTTTTCCGTGATTCAGGCAGGCAGCGAGCTAATGCCAGAAGGGGCAGCTCCAGGGGATCATCCTTGATCTGTAAATAGCGCTCGCTGACGGTGGAGATATCCCCGACCGCAGCCAGGTACCCGAGTGTGAGGCTAGCTGGTGACCAATCGATTTCAAATGAATCTGGAGCGGAACCGTTATCCGCAATTTCTCGAGCGGCGAGATATGCGCCTATATTGGGCTGCGAAAAAGTTAAACGATTCCCAGCGTGGCGAGTGAGAATCCCCGCCTCTACCATGTTATTGACAGGTGTGCCGCGGCGTATTGAGCGATCGGTAAGGATCCCCGATTGGCTTTGTATCCAGTTGAGGGCTGTCGTCATGGTTGACTTGATCTCGCCCGCTGAGAGCATGCGCTCAATGTATGCTTCCATGCTGTCAATGATGCAGTCGCCACGCACGTCACCGACATACGAAGCCCATGTTTGCAACGTGATTTCCAACGGAGACCAACCCCGGAAAGTGTTCGTGAGCCAACCCGAGATCAAGGCAGGGTCGATATCCGCAAGCCGTCGCTTGGGCAGCAACGGGGCGATATGAGTCTGCCAGGCTTCAGCCCATTTATTCATGAAAACTTTTTGATCGTGCGCTGTCCACGGTGCAAGTTGAACGGGAACCAGGCCGGCCTGTGCGAGACCGTCGTAATACATGACCGGTCCGGCGGCAACAATCAGGTTCCCAGGATATTTTTCAATCAAGCGTGTAAGCCAGGTTGAGACAGAAGGGATTTCAGAGGCAGTAAATTCGTCCAGCCCATCGAGAAGCAGAAGAGCCCGACCGCGTTTAAAGTCGTTCTGAAGTTGGCCCGGAAGTTTGGAGGCGGCAGTGGTGGATACAGAATCCTGGGCGGCGGTCACGATCGGTTTGAGAGGATCTTTTTCAGAAGATCGGTCGAGAACGAGAGCTGCCGCGTGCAGGAAGACCGGTGTCAACTCTGCGGCAGGTCCAACTTCTGGATCTCTGAGGGCGGAATGGATGGCGAGATAAGCGAGTGCAGTCGTTTTGCCAGCTCCTGGCCATCCCGTAAGGAGGATGTTTGTCTTTGATGATAGGGCGGTTCCAAAACTGATGGTCGGTGCTTGATAGACGCCAGACAAATAATTCCAATCGGGCAAAGTTGGCAAAATCGAAAGTGTATTTTCAGGAACAGCCCCTTCTTTCTCCGGATCCTGGGTGAGCGGAGGAGCGAGCAACCGCGGAGGAACGAGGATTTCCTCGAGGGAGAAGATCGCCCGGGCAACGTGCATCGACTGGGCTTTAGCGATAAGGTCTGATCGATATCGATCAGCCGAAACCCTTTTCTTTCGGCTCCCTTTTTCTTGAGAACGCCCCTCGAACCAACCGGAGATTTCATTGCGGATCGGCTCTAGTTTGAAGAAAATGAACGCGCCGAATATGCCGAGTAGGATACCGAAGATGAATTCGCCATAGTCGAAGAAATTGCCAAACAATCTAATGTATAAATTTCGAATGATGTTTATCATCGAGTGTCATCCTGCATAGAGTATACGACCGCATTGATCGCAATATACCAGCGTGTTTCCGCCGCGGATATCCTGTTCTTTTGACCGTGCAAGGTCCACGCCACAAACGCCGCAATTACCGCTAATGAGCAGAGCCAGAGCAATCCCGTCGAAACGCCGCCGGAATTTTTCGTAGGTTTTCAGGTCCTCTGCGCTGATGTTGCTGAGCGCCGCTTCCCTTTCTGTTTTGGTGCGCTCGATCGTTGAGAGCAGGTCAAGCCGATCTGCCGTCATAAGTTCGTTCTCGCCGCTTTTTCTGGCGATTAATTCAGTCAGCTTTTGACTTGCTTGAGCATGCTTGAGTTCGGCTTCTTCGAGGGCGACCATTTTCTCAAGTAGGCGGTCCTCTAGCGTATCGAGGTAGCGTTTCAGAGATTCGGATTCTAACTGCAAATCCTCGAGCTCTTTTGGGTTGGTGACGCTGCCGCCGTACAGCGCTTTCTGTGTGTTGTCTATCTTAGCGCGCTGCGATTCGACCTCGTGATCGGCTTTTGAGTTCTCCAGTCTTGCTTCGGCCAATTGTTCTTCCTTGCATTCGCAATCTGTGCGCGCCGTTGTGACCTCTTCATCACTCGCCAGCAGCACGTCAATTTCTGCGATGCGTTCGTGGCTGCGGCTTATTAGGAGGTCCAGCTCCTGTAATCGGAATAAACTTGAGACCCGGCTCATAGTGCGATTATAGATGTTTCACGGTTGTCACCGCAAGGTACGGATGGCATACTGCACCGGCTCGACGTACAATGTTTGGCAATGAAGATGTCCAATTCGTTGAAAAGCGCCGCCGGCTGGGTCATAGCCGCGCTGACGCTCAGCCTGATTCCAATGTTTATCGCCAATTCAACCGCTCCTTCGGGGACGGTCTTCACGGGGTTCCTACTGAACCCGCTCGACGGTTTCTCCTATCTCGCTAAAATGAAGCAGGGCGCAGACGGTTCCTGGTTGTTCTCCCTTCCTTATGCTGCTGAACCGGGACCAGGCACATTCCTTTTCGTCTACCATCTGTTCCTTGGTCATCTCTCGCGCTGGATCGGAATCCCAACGATCGTTGTCTTTCATGTTGCTAGGATTATCGCCGCTGCCCTGATGTTCCTGCTCGTTTATGTGTTATTTCAAGCAGTGCTCCCGGAGAGAAGTGCGAGGCGCACCGCGCTCCTGCTCACCCTCTTTGGATCAGGTCTGGGTTGGGTGACAGCCCCGCTGTTTAACCTGCAGCCCAGCGATCTCATGATCCCCGAATCGATTCCCTTTCTCATTGCCTACGGAAATGCCCATTTCCCACTTGCCGCGGCCGCACTCCTGGGCGGGATCCTGGTCATTCTTCTGCTGCAAGACCGGCCCGGACTACGTCTGGCACTTGCCCTTCTATGCGGTACGATCATCGGGGCGGTGCTGCCTTTCTCCGCGCTGAGCCTCTTCGCGGCAGGTTTCACCTGGTATATCTGGGAAGCGACACTCCATTTTCGGAAGAACGGTGCG
>SOJU01000237.1 GCA_004376465.1 Anaerolineales bacterium
TACTCTGGCATCTTCCCCGGCGTTACGATGATTACTCCCAACTCGAAACGATCAACCGTCTCTGGTATGGCCAGGATGTTACGGTTATCGGAACGATCGAGAAAATCGAGATGCGTGAAGTTCGGGGCGGTCGCATGAAGCTCACCGAAGCCGTGGTGAGCGACGGAACCGGATCCCTGCGGGTTACATGGTTTAATCAGCCATGGATTGCGAATAAATTAAAACCCGGGCGCGGTATTGTGTTATCCGGGAAAATCGATCAATACCTCGGTCGACTCACGATGAACAGCCCAGAGTGGGAACCGCTCGAACGGCATCAACTTCATACGAATCGAATCGTGCCGGTTTACCCTTTGACAGCTGGCGTATCTGGGAAATGGCTGCGACGGGTGATCCACTCAGTCGTTCAACGCCTGGCGCCCCGTGTCCCGGACCCAATCCCTACCGGGATCCGTCAATCCGCAGACCTCGTCCCCTTAAGCGTCGCCCTGCAACAAATCCATTTCCCTGACGATCAGGATCAACTTAAGAAGGCGCAGCACCGGTTGGCCTTTGGCGAGATGTTCATGCTCCAGCTGGGCGTGTTGCGGCAAAAACAGGATTGGGAGCAACTCGTTTCCGAACCCCTTCAAGTCGAAGATCAATGGCTCGACCACTTCACATCTAACCTTCCATACACACTCACCAAAGCCCAGAACGGCGCGCTGGACGACATCCGTAAGGACATGGCCTCATCGAAACCGATGAATCGCTTGCTCCAGGGAGATGTTGGCTCTGGGAAAACTGTGGTTGCCGCAGCCGCTATTGGAATCAGCGCCGCCAACAAGGCGCAATCCGCTTTTATGGCACCCACGAGCATCCTTGCCGACCAACACTTTCAAACCCTGCGCGAACTGCTTCCCGCTTCAGCACAAATTCCTGAAGATTCCATCCGGCTGCTTATCGGTGCGACTCCCGAAGCTGAGAAAAACGAGATCCGCCAAGGGTTAGAGGATGGCGTAATCCAGGTCATCATCGGCACCCACGCGCTGATCGAAGACCCGGTAAACTTCAAACAACTTGGTCTGGTGATCATCGACGAGCAGCATCGCTTCGGTGTCGAGCAGCGGGCAGCCCTACGCGACAAAGGACAGAACCCGAATCTGTTGGTTATGACAGCGACACCGATTCCGCGATCGCTCGCGCTGACAGTCTTCGGCGATCTGGATCTGACCCTACTGGATGAAATGCCTCCCGGTCGCCAACCAGTGGATACCCGCGTATTACTGCCGCGTGAGCGTTCCCGCGCCCACGTGTTCGTTGACAGCCAAATAGAAAAAGGAAAACAGGCTTTCATCATCTATCCACTCGTCGAGGGCTCAGAGAAGGTCCAAACGAAGGCGGCAGTCGATGAACATCAGACATTGCAAGAGAATGTCTTCCCTTCGTACAAGGTTGGTCTGCTTCATGGACGTATGCGCCAGGAAGAAAAAGAGCAGGTCATGGATGCTTTCCGGAAAGGCGAGAATGAGGTCTTGGTGTCCACTTCGGTCGTTGAAGTGGGCATGGATATCCCCAATGCGACAGTGATGCTCATCGAGGGAGCAAATCATTTTGGACTGGCACAGCTTCATCAATTCAGAGGTCGCGTGGGTCGGGGGGATTCTCAATCCTATTGTCTACTAATTCCCGACCGCGACGATGACGTTGAGAATGACCGCTTGACTGCCATGCAAGCGACCAATGACGGCTTCGAACTCGCCGATTTGGATCTCGAACAACGCGGTCCGGGCGATTTTCTTGGCACTCGCCAATCGGGTTTTGCGCAGCTCCGCACAGCTCAACTCACGGATATCCGCTTGATTGAGAAAGCACGTCGAGAGGCAATCCGCCTTTTCGAAGAGGACCCAGATCTTACTAAACCCGAACATGAGGCGCTAGCACAGGAGCTGGCACGCTTCTGGTCGACCGAGAAGGGAGAGATAAGCTGATGGTACGGGCAGTTTTCCCAGGGACATTCGATCCTGTTCACTTTGGTCATATTGACATCGCTAATCGAGCCGCACGGATATTCGATGAGCTCATTATCGCCGTGTATGACAACCCGCCAAAAAACCTACTCTTCTCAGCAGACGAACGCCTGGAAATGGCCAACAGAGCCTTCGCCGATAATGATCGGATTCGCGCGAGCATCTTCAGTGGATTGATTGTAAATTATTGCCGTGATGTTGAAGCTAAGGTGATCGTACGCGGTTTGCGTGTTTTCTCCGATTTCGAACACGAATTCCGCATGGCGCTGGCAAACCACCGCCTGGACTCGGATATTGACGTCGTCCTATTGATCACCAGTGAGGAGCACAGCTTTCTTACCGGCAGTACGGTAAAGGAGATCGCTTCTTTAGACGGCGATGTGACCACGCTTGTTCCAGATTTTGTACATACTGCTCTGACAAAACGTTTTAAAGATCTTGGCGACGATGGACCCAATGTCGTCCCGATGACTTCATTGCGAGATTGAGCAATGCGCGATGTTGACGCAAAACCCTGTTTGGTGTACGCTTCGGCCCAAACCTTGCATCCTGGGAAGCAGGTCCATCTGAACAACGGGGTGGACCGGAGGGATCTATGGATATCCTGCACCTAGTGGATCGATTGGAAGAACTCTTCAATGAGTGTTTTGCGATTCCGCTGACGAATAACGTCATCGTCAATGAAGATCGCATGCTGGAAATTATCGACCAGATGCGTATCTCGATCCCTGATGAGGTGAAGAACGCTCAACAGGTTATCGCACAACGTGATCGTGTTTTAGCCCAGGCTCAGGAAGAAGCCCATCGAACGGTTAAACTGGCGAAAGATAAGGGGGATGACATCATCGCCCGTGACGCTATCGTCGAAGCAGCCCAGGGTCGCGCCGATCAAATTATCGCTCAAGCACGGGTCGAGGTCGAAAATATCCGCATCGAAGCCGACGATTACATCATCGAGACCCTGGGAGCGCTCGAAACAGAACTCTCAAATTTAATTAATCAAGCTCGAAATGGAATCGCAAAATTAACGGCTGAAAGACAGAGTTTCGCCGGTGAGTTTGAAGATAGTGTCGAGGAGAGCGAAACAGAAACAGAAGCAGAGGAGTAATCTGTAAAAAATCACCCAATGTGTTTAGGCGCAGAGAAAAGTAGGGACCGCCCCGCCAAGTTTTACTTCATCGTTCGGCGGTCTTTTTTTTAACCAGTCGGAAACCTCTCACCTTCAACCTAAACACCTTTGGCAGTTTCTTCTCCATCCATTGATTGTTCTGCGACAAGTTGAGAATCATCCTGTCTCTCGCGGGAGAGGCGCGCAGCTGCCTCAATGAAACACTTGAAAAGTGGGTGGGGGCGATTAGGGCGTGACAGGAACTCAGGATGGAACTGGCTTCCAACCATGAAGGGATGGTCTGTTAACTCTGCGATTTCCACAAGTTTGCCGTCAGGTGATTCCCCGGAGAAGACCATACCTTTTGAATTGAAGATCTCTCGGTAGTTGTTATTGAATTCAAATCGGTGACGATGACGCTCTTGCACTAATGATTGTCCATAAGCCGCCGCAGCGATCGTGCCATCAAGAAGCTGGCACGGATACAATCCCAACCTCATCGTCCCACCTAATTCGCCGATGCCGCGCTGCTCTGGGAGCAGATCGATAACGGGATGTGGTGTAATCCGGTTGAACTCTGTCGAGTTCACATCCTCAGAATCGAACACATAGCGCCCAAATTCAATAACCATCACCTGCATTCCAAGGCATAACCCCAGGTAAGGCACCCGCTTCTCACGGGCATAACGAGCAGCCGTGATTTTCCCCTCAATCCCACGTGCGCCAAATCCACCAGGCACGATGATCCCATCCGCCTGTTCAAGCTCATCCCAGCCTTTCCCGCGTTCCAAGTCAGCTGAATGCAGCCAAAGGATCTCAGCGTCGACACCTGCGGTCAACGACGCGTGGCGCACCGCCTCACGGACGCTCATATATGCATCTTTTAGCTCAATATATTTCCCTACCAGAGCAATTCTGACCTTCGGTCGAGGTTTGCGCTGCTCCGCGATCAAGGACTCCCACTCAGTCCAATCTGGTTTCTTGCGGCTTTCGAGGC
>SOJU01000223.1 GCA_004376465.1 Anaerolineales bacterium
AGCCGGTTTTCAAATTCCAGGGGCCTTGCGTCGCCGCTCATCCCGGAACTGTTATGCATCAGTTTTTTTACTTGAAATAGCACGATAACCGTGCTATTATGATACTGTGATTAGATCCTTTGCCGATCAAGGAACTGAAGACATATTCGATGGAAAGAATTCGGCCTCAGCCCGACGCTGTTGTCCTCAATCCATCTGGAAAGTAGCTTATCGTAAACTTGATCAGTTAGATTCATCAACGAAACTTATTGATCTAAGAATCCCTCCGGGTAATCGTCTTGAAGAGTTATCAGGCGATCGTGAAGGACAGCACAGCATCAGGATAAACGATCAGTATCGAATATGTTTCATCTGGGCAGATGCTGGTCCAGAAAATGTGGAGATTATTGACTACCATCAAGGATAGGTATGGAAAGGTAGGAGAAATAGACATGGTCCGAATACCAACACATCGACCACCAACACATCCTGGGGAGATGTTATTGGAAGAATTTCTTAATCCCATGAATCTGACACAGCGAGAGCTGGCAGAGGGGATTCGCGTACCCTATCAACGAGTGAACGAGATCGTCAATGGCAAGCGAGGAATTACCCCAAGCACTGCGCTTCGTCTGGCTAAGTTCTTTGGTAACACTGAAGGATTTTGGATGAATCTTCAGTTGCGGTGGGATCTGTATCAGGCAAGAGACACCGAGGCGAACGAACTGAAGAAGATTCAACCATTACATGCGTGAAATGTTGTGAACTGTTCGGGGACATAGGTAACAGAAAATTCTAAAGACATAGGTAACACAAATTCTAAGGACATGGGTAACACTTTCTCTAAGAGGAGGTGGAGCCCATGCCTTGGAAAGGTGTTACCGTGAGCGAACAACGACAGCGATTCATCGAAGATTATCTTCTGAACTTCTACTCGAAAACAGAACTCGCCGAGCGATTTGGTAGCCGTGTTGTATGATAGGAGTGGGTAGAAAAGATAGTAGTCGTGAATGCCCCGGCCGCTTCCCCCACACCCCTCCCCGCTTCGTCCCTTCAGGATGCTCCGCGAGGGGCGTAAAATGGACCGGGGGACTTCGTCTCCCCCTAAAAAAAAGTGGGATCTTACGTCAGTTCAAGACCGTTGGTTCGTTGCCTCAAGATAAGTTTTTTATAAAATACCTACCGAACCCATATATAGCTTTGCGTGGTGAATCGAAGTATTAACAAAGGAGTTAACTCAAATGGATAAAGAATACGACATTGTTTACGTTGACAAGCCAGAAGAATCTGCATGAGGCATAATTGGACGAGGCGTTGGCGATTTCAACAAACAGCAGGTAGGTGATAATGAATTTCAACGCCTATGCTTCGTCCTTCACTCGCCTGACCAAGAAATTGTAGGAGGGATTCTAGGCGAAACATATTGGGATTGGTTGTATATATATTTGTTGTGGGTAAAAGAAGAACTTCGCGGTCGCGGACATGGGCATCACCTTTTGACGATTGCTGAACAGGAAGCGCGGCAACGTGGTGCAAAGAACGCATATTTGGACACATTCAGTTTTCAGACGCCAGACTTCTTTTTAAAACATGGCTATCAGGCATTTGGTGAACTAGAAAAATTCCCGTCTGGGCATCAACGCTACTTCTTAAAAAAAGCAGCTCTAAAACAAGCGTGGTGTTAAGAGACCAATTAGAGTAAACAAAATATCCCGTTCGCTTGAACGGACCGCACTTTCTGTAGGCTTCGCTTCATCCCTTAAGTATGCTTCCTTACAGGATGCTCCGCGATCGCGAGGAGCGCAGAGCGAAACAGGGGGCTACGTCCACTAAAAAACAGGGAATCTTCGTCCCCCAAGAAAACAGGGGACTACGCAGTTCAAAACCGTTAGGCGCAGCAAATAGAAGTTACAAATATGAATGATCTCTGTTCTCCGGCGAGGCAGATCGGTATGGACGACAAGTTAATTGTCCGCGATGGTTATAACGCAATCGCTGCCAAGTATTTAACGAACCGCTCAGAAGAATCGGAAGACGTCCAATTGCTTCAAGAACTCGTCGATAGGCTGCCAAAAGGTGCTAAAGTCCTCGATGCTGGTTGCGGGGCGGGCGTACCTGTCGCCAAATACTTGAACCAGTTCTTCGATGTCACGGGAGTGGACTTTGCTGAGAAACAGATTCATCTAGCGCGCCAATTGGTTCCGGGGGCTCACTTCCTATGCCAGGACATCATTCAGCTCACGCTCGCAGAAAGCTCCTTTGATGCCGTCTGCTCGTACTACGCCATCATTCACATTCCGCGACAAGAGCATAAGACACTTCTGCTGAACTTTCATCGGATGCTCAAGCCGTCAGGGTTGATGTTGCTCTGCATGGGTGCAGACGACTTGGAGAAGGATATTCATGATTATCATGGCACGCGCATGTATTGGAGTCACTACGACGCCGAGACGAACCTGAATATGGTCAAGGAATGTGGGTTTGATATCCTATGGTCAAGAGTCGTAGCAGACAGCACATCACCAGGAGCCTCTCATTTATTCGTGCTGGCACAAAAAGACTGCGCCTAACATCGGGATGAAGCGTATACTTAACGTGTCCAGCATCAACTCATCCGCATCCTTACCGGACCTCTCATCCCGAATCCGTTCGGAACCGTAGCAATATAAGGAGGATCAATTATGACAAAGGATCGTGATACCAATGATCGGGCAACGAAATGGATACGCCGGATTGCGCGTATCTGGTCCTTTCCCATCATTGTTTACGCTCTGATGATGCTTACTGGTTATGCATGGAACTGGGTGACAACCGGAAAAGCAGACCCGTATGTGGTGGAGGGCACTTCTTTTGTAGAAGCACTCCCCCCAATCTTGATGTTTCTGAGTGTCCTGGGATTAGGCATCGCCTGGCGTTGGGAGAAATTGGGGGGAGCGATTGCTCTTGTTTTCCAGTTAGCAACGCTTTTGGTGCTTCTTATTCAGATACCGATCACTCAGGATTTCCCTCGCTCAGCTATCCCTTATCTTATGTTGGTGATTGTTGCTATTCCTGGAATACTGTTCTTAGTGGGTTGGTGGCGATCGAGAGGGATGCCAACTTCTTAGAACGTGTGAACCATTCGCTGCCCCAGAAAATCTCCGAGATTATCCTCAGCCGATGCGTCGACGGGCTCAGTGCAGGCACCCGTGTGCGGTGAGATTTGGCTGAGAAAAACCCGATGGAGAAATCCTGACAGCCAAGCAGTGTGGAGTGCAGCGTGGCTACCCGCCCGGATACTCCGCTTCGCTTCGTGAAGTTCAAAGACGAGATGATATTATTCATACAGAAAGTAAGGATCATGAAAAGAAACTTCGCATTAATCTCCCCAATATTGTTGCTTTTTCTGATGACTTTAGCTTGTTCGTTTTCGTACGATCTAGGCGGCTCGCGGGACGTTGAAATAATTAATGTCGAAGCGAAGGATGGATGGACTAACACGCATATCAAAGTCGAAGCTGGAGATCTTCTTACGATTATTTACGTATCTGGAAGATGGTCACCCTGGCCAGGTGGAGAATACGATGCTATTGGGTCAGGGGGTGATCCTCGCTGCAGGTGTAATGTTATGGAGGGGGTTTCCCATGCGGCATTAATTGGTCGCATCGGTGACTTTGAACCCTTTCTAATCGGTGAACGATACCATCATTCCATCGGCGAAAGCGGCATTCTCTACCTCGGAATTAATGATGTTGATCTATATGATAACTCGGGGCGTCTGCAAGTGAGGGTAGAGATAGATGAGTAATACGTGGGCGAATAACCGCTCTCAGGAGTAGACACGACAGACACGAACGGAGACAAAACCGTGCGCGTCGTTCGCTGGATCGCGAGGATCTCTGCAGGGATTATGGCTGCGTTGATTCCGCTTATTTTCGTCGGTGAAGCAATTGTTGATGGATTTGAACCTATTCTCAATCTGACGGTCCGTGAAACCGGAATGATGATGGCCTTCTTTGCGGTATGGTTGGGATTGCTGTTGGGCTGGAAGTGGGAATTGTACGGAGGATTGCTTACGATTTGTGGTGTGGCAGCTTTTTACCTGCTGGATTATCTGTTTTCAGGAACCCTCCCGCGAGGCCCCTTCTTCCTGATCTTCGCGGCGCCAAGTTTGTTGTTCACTTATTGTGGATGGCAGACAATGAAGAAACAAAAGGCTGAGATTGTCTAGCGATAAGAAGGGTGAACTTTGCGGATTGCGATTACACGGGGTGTAAGCCCCAGTATTGGGCGGTGTGAACTGACCCATCTGTCCCGGCAAGATATTGATGTTAACCGCGCCCGATTTCAGCACGCGCAATATGAGGATTTATTGATCGACTTTGGATGTCAAGTTCGAAGGTTACCAGAAGAACCCGATCAACCTGATTCAGTGTTTGTGGAAGATACAGCCATTGTTTTGGATAACACGGCGGTTATTACACGGCCAGGTGCCTCCCGGAGAAGAAATGAAACAGAAAGCATTGCTGAAGTCTTGAAGGAATACCGGACGATAGTTCAAATAACCGATCCAGGCACCCTTGACGGTGGAGATGTCTTACGGATTGGAAGGACCCTGTACGTAGGTAATTCAGTTCGCTCGAATATTCCTGGCATCAAACAATTGATGGAGATCGTTGCTCCACTCGGATATGACGTTGTAGTTGTTGAAGTGAAAGGCTGTTTGCATTTAAAGTCAGCGGCTTCCCTCGTGGGTGAACAAACCCTGCTTATCAACAGATCCTGGGTTGACGCAGACTCTTTTGGCGGCTCCAGGGAATTCATTGATATTGATCCAGGTGAACCTTACGCAGCCAATGCCTTGCTCGTTGGGGATGAATTGATATATCCGCAGAGTTTCCCGCGGACTCATCTACGATTGGAGAATAACGGGATCGGGGTAAGAGTCGCTGATGTCTCCGAGCTGCAGAAAGCTGAAGGCGCATTGACTTGTTGTAGTTTGATATTCGATATTAGCGTCTAACCAGGATTGCCCTCCCCGAAGCGAAAAAATTACCGAGCTATTGAATTCATTGCCTTGATGTTGAATTCAGCTATTATTCAAACCATCGAGATAAGGGAGGTGCTGCATTGAGGACTGCAATCATCATAGGGGCCTTTGGCGCTTTGGCGACAGGAGTAGCGATTGGTATTCAAGCCACACTGACCAGTCGAGTAGGCGGAATAATCGGTAACATTCGAACTGGTTTGCTTACCAACTTTCTTGGCGGAGTAATCGCTGGTGTTGTTGTTCTCGTTCTTTTCTTTCTACAAGGGTCAGGCGCTTGGAAGATACCGACCACTGCGGTAGTCATGGTTGCCATATCTGGCACTTTGGGAATATTGATCATCACCGGGCTCTCGTTTTCGCTTCAACGTGCTGGAGTTGCTGCTGGACTTGCAACAGTCATACTTGGCCAACTCATCGTGTCCATTGTCGTTGATACACGTGGGATCGGCGGTATTGAGCCTATTCCATTGACGATCCCGCGTATTGGTGGTTTATTCGTGATGGCAATGGCCGTATATTTGTTGATGCCTAGAAACTGAATGATAATACACGGCTAGGTAAGAGGATCAACGCTGATGCAAGGTATCCAGTAGGTCCATTGGCAGATAACAACAAACGTAGCAGAAAGGATATTATGACATTCACAATGACGGAAGTGGAAAGGGAAGCCTTCCTCGCGGCTCTCCATGTAGGAGTTCTCGGAATCTCTTCTCCTGATCGTGCCCCGGTGTTAGTGCCTGTATGGTATTCCTATGAACCGGGGGATGATATCGAATTCATCACAAACAAGAGCGCAAAGAAAGTTAAGCTTTTAAAGCAAGAGCGGAGATTCACACTATGTGTGCAAGATGAATCTAGTCCATATAAGTATGTCAGTGTTGAGGGTCCAATAGTTTCCATTGAGGATGCTGATCACGAAAGAGATTTAGGACCTATTGCCCGTCGCTATCTCGGCGAAGAAGGAGGCAATGAGTATGTGGACAAGACATCGGGAGACGAAGAGCTCCTTATTCGGATGAGACCAGCAAGATGGTCAGCGGCAGACTACGGAAAGAATTCTGCGTGACGAGCCGCAACGATCCGCGAATTATTCGCGGTGAGTCAATGTATGAAAATGAAGAAGTGGTGTAAACTCTGTCAATGCCATCCGCAGAACTCAGCTTGATGCGGGTCATTGCACGGGGCAACATTCTCGGAGGAAAGGTGACAAACATGGTTCCCAAACGTGACACGGATCCAATCGAAGGGCGAATACGAGCCATGTGCGAGCGCGTCAATGGTATTCAGCAATCGGATTACTATTATTACAACATCCCTATCAGTAAGCTGAACGGTACGGCGACGGTTGTGGTTGATGGGCGTGAGATGAGTATGTTCGCTTCGTACAGTTATCTTGGACTTATTGGGCATCCCCGGATTGATGCAGCCGCTCGAAAGGCGATTGATGACTTTGGTACAGGAACCCATGGTGTCAGAACCTTGGCGGGCACATTGACTCTACATACTGAGATGGAGGCGACCATAGCGGAATTCAAGGGCACGGACGACGCGGTCACTTTTTCATCCGGGTATGTAACCAATCTAACAGCAATATCATCGTTAGTGGGCAGGCACGATTGTGTGTTCAGCGATAAATTGAACCATGCCAGTATCGTCGACGGATGTTTGATGTCAGGATCGAAATTTACTCGTTTTCGTCATAATGACATGGATGACTTGGCGGCGCGGCTGAAAGATGCACCGTCCCAAGCTGCCAAGCTAGTGATCTGCGACGCGGTATTCAGCATGGATGGAGATATCATCGACCTGCCAAGAGTAGTTGAGCTTTGCAAAGAAAACGATGCGTGGCTGATGATCGATGAGGCGCATTCGCTTGGAGTGCTGGGCGAGACCGGCAGGGGTATTGAGGAGTATTACAACATGGAGGGGGCGATAGACATCAAGATGGGGACGTTAAGCAAGACTATTCCCAGCGTCGGCGGGTACATCGCCGGAAGCGCTGACCTGATCAAATATTTGCGGCATCAATCACGTGCCTATATCTTCTCCGCGGCGTTACCACCGGCGCAGGCTGCGGCTGCGATGGAATCTTTCCGTGTCATTCTTGACGAACCTTGGCGGGTGAAACAGCTACGCGAAAACACAAAACTCTTCATCAATGGTCTCAAAGAGCGGGGTTTTGATACGATGAAAACCGAGACCGCGATCGTGCCGTTGTTATGTGGAACAGATGAGAAGGCATTTGAAATGACGAGCGCGTGTCATAAACGAGATTTATTCGTCCTTCCCGTCATCTCGCCGGCCGTACCGGAAGGATTAGCGCGCTTGCGCACGACTGTGACTGCCAGCCACGAGCCAGAGCAGATCGAGAGAGCTTTGGATATATTCGAACAAGTGGGAAAACAAGTTGGCGTTCTCTAATCAACGAGACGTTTGATGTTAATATTCATGATGATATGGTCATATATAAATTGCCCCCACTTTTAACAGAGGTAGAGACATTAGATGCAACGTCTCTACAGGCGGCGTCTCTGAATGCAACGTCTCTACAGGCGGCGTCTCTGAATGCAACGTCTCTACAGGCGGCGCCTTGGAATCCAACATCTCTACGGGCGGCGTCTCAGCGCCTGTAGTCTCTACGATGCTGATTATTCCATCAAAGGTATTCGAATACCGGTAGGCCCAGAATCCGAAAAGTTGGATTTACAGATCTGTGTTGATCTAGAATTCCCCAGATATTTACCATAAAGAAGGAGCATAAGTATGGACGAACCAACGGTGACTGGAGTGTGTCTTAGTTGTGATCGAAGTGAGTCAGAGGTTCCTCTCTTGCAGTTGAGATTTCAGGGTGAGCAATTATCGATTTGCTCCCAATGCTTGCCTGTATTAATCCATGAGCCGGAAAAATTGGTCGGTCGGATGAGCGGAGCGGAGGATATCGAACCAAGCCCTCATGATCATGGATAGAGATCGAGGTTGTAGCGAGGGGATGGATATTTAACTTAATGGCTTATTAAGTGTTGGCAAGGGTCCTTTATTTATTTCTTGCTGCCGAGAGACCGGCAAGCCATCCAGTAGAAAATGCAGCCTGTAAGTTGTAACCCCCGGTATCTGCATCAAGGTCAAGCACTTCCCCGGCGAAATATAACCCATCAACGATGAGCGAGGCCATGGTACGGGGGTTAACCTCGCGCGTATTCACGCCGCCTGCTGTTACGATCGCCTGCGCAAATGACCGGTGCCCGGTGATATCAAAACGAAAACCTTTAAGCCAGGTTCGTAAGCGTTTGCGTTCGTCAGACGTAATCTGGTGTGCTCGTTTATCCTGGGGGATGCCGGTTAGATCGATGCAAACCGGAATCAGCTTACGGGGGAGCAGATCTTGAAGTAACGTTCGATACTGCCGTTTTCCGTGTATATCAAAATCCCTCATCAAGCGGGCGTCGAGTTTGGCATCATCCAGCGCCGGTTTGAGGTCGATGGAAACTATGACTTCATGTTTAGCGCGTAAAGCGTCGACGACTTTCCGGCTCAGGGAAAGGATAATTGGTCCCGAAAGTCCAAAGTGGGTGAATAACATCTCGCCGAAGGCCTCGCTTTGTTTTTTTCCATCGACGATCATGCTCGCGTTTACATTTTTTAAACTGAGTCCCTGCAGCCGCGGGGCAATATTCCCCGATGTTTCAAGAGGTACTAATGCGGGTCGAATGGGGACGATGGTATGCCCAACGTCCTCAGCCAAGCGGTAGCCATCTCCCGTCGATCCGGTGCCGGGATAGGAAGCGCCTCCTGTGGCGATAATCACGCTTTTGGCTCGGTACTCAATCGATGCCGACTGATTATTAGATTTGGGTTTCGGGCTAGACCCAGGAGAGTTAGCGACTTGCACCCCTACAACCCGTTCATGCTCAACCAGTAATCTCTCCACCTTTGCTTGGGTTCGCAATTTCGCGCCATTTTTTTGAACCCAATAGTTCAATGCATCGACTACGTCTTGCGCATCGTTGCTCACCGGATAGATGCGTTCTCCGCGCTCTAAAACAGTTTCGACACCCAGCTCATCGAAGAATTCGATCAATTCATCGGTGAAGAAACGCGTAAAGGCAGAGCGTAGAAACCGGCCATCGGGACTGAAGTGTTCAATGAATTCTTCGAGTGGAGCCACATTGGTTAGGTTGCAGCGCCCTTTACCGGTTATGAGCAGCTTGCGGCCCGAGTGGCTCATTTTCTCGAGAAGAAGCGTTTCAGCCCCGGTCGCCGCAGCCTGCCCGGCGGCTATCAAGCCCGCAGGACCTCCCCCAATTACAATCACCTGGTTTTTACTCATCCGGTTCTCACACTCAGGAATTCGAACTAAATCTGGAATTTGATTCTAAACCATATAACTGCGTGTGAGTGGGCAATTATGAAAACAAGTTTGTCCTTCTACACAGGTTATGCGAAGATGACGGTTGAACTTCAGTGGACATTTGGACACCCGGGATAAACTCCCACTATTCTCCCATGGTGGGGCTTGGGTCATGGAAAGTTCACGGTTATACAGCTATTAAAATAAGGATTGAGAATGGAGCTTGCTCCAGAAATTAATCTAGGCATACTCAACGGCTGGGTGCTATTAGTTTTTTTCTATGCAGTATTTGGCATCCTCCTGCTGAGTTTCCCGAAGGATGTTGTCACCAGGCTCTACGATCGAACGGCATGGAGTAAAAGACAAAAGACGCTTAGCGCAATTGGAAAACTCTTTATACTTTCATGGTTTGCCTTAGTAATCCTGACTCCCTTGAATATCGGGCATGTCGTGTTTGTTCTTGGTGGTGTGATTTATTTACTCGGGTTGTTAGGATTTGTGCTCTCGCTATTGAACTTCAAAGATACGCCGCTCGATCAGCCCGTAACCAAAGGACTCTACCGGGTCTCGAGAAATCCTCAGCAAGTATCTATTCTTTTGTCATATTTGGGGATCAGTATTGCCATTGGATCTTGGCTGGCGGTAATACTGATAACCATAGGTGCGTTCATGAGTCACATTCGCGTGATTGCAGAAGAGCGATCCTGTTTACAGCAGTACGGCGTTTCGTATAGACAATACTTGGAGCAGGTCCCCCGGTATTTCTTATTCTTCTAGATCGACCGAGGATAGAGAGGATTTAGCTCGAAAATTGTTGTGATCGGTTATCAGTCGGAACCAAAGAACATCGATCTTCCCTTGAGTGAGGACTTGCCTTGAAGCAACGAGCCTCTTCGGCATTGAGCACAGCAGGATGATATCAAGCGGGAACCTGTCATGCTGAACGAAGTGAAGCATCTCGTTCGTTAAATTGAATTGTTCTTCTTGCCGGGAACGAGAATCTTCGTCGCTTTGCTCCACAGAAGGACATCAAACGGTAACCTTTCATTCTGAGTATAACGCGGTATCTTGTTCTTGGAACAAAAGGGTGCTTCTTACGAAGGTCCGAGACTCTTCGGCATTGCGTGCAACAGGATTAACTCAAGCAGGAATCTGTCATGCTGAACGAAGTGAAGCATCTGGTTCGTTGAATTGAATTGTGCTCCTTGCTGTGAACGAGAATCTTTTACAATAGGTGCATCTGAATAACATTAATTAATCCCACAACAAGAGGTGAAGCTTGCCTAAACGTACCTGGCTTCTGATTTCCCCACAAAAAGAAATCAAGCATATCGCACAGTGGTTTTGGAAACTGGCCGCTGTCTCAATACTCCTCGTCGCCTGTTCTGGAACGGCGCCGCCGACAGAAACGATAGTGCGGGGCGATTTTAGCGCAGCTACCTTACCGCCCGCACTCCCATCAGAAACACCAACTTCACTAGAAGTGGAATCCAGCCCAACAACCGCTTCGCTTGACACCCTTGAAGATATCCTCGCGTCGTATGGCTTGGAAAGATGGATCCCAGAAGGAGGAGATACTAGCCAGAATCCGATTACCCCGGATGTCCTCTCTAATCCCGCAACGTATGGCGCTTTCCTTGATGAGTTAGACGATCGCCTTCAAGTTGCGAAAATGGATGTGGAGAAAATCACATCTCAAGGAGATCGTGCTCTAGTCGAAGTGTACTGGAATGGCGTTTCTTCCTATTCTGAGGGGACAGAGGTGGACGTTTTTTATCGTGGAGTGGATGATCCTGCTGCCAGCCTATGGATCAGGGACGAGCAAGGTGGTTTTTCGCTCTTTGAAGTGGGTGATCTCACATCCTATATAGATTCGCTTCCGGCTGATGCACCCATCGAACGGATAAATCCTGGTCGTCTTAGCTACTTCAATGATCCGTGGGATAAACTGGCGAACGGATTACATATCATCGATGCCGAAGGACGAGCGATTGCTCTTTGGGATCGAGAGCGAAGCAGCATCGAACCCTGGATGAAGGTTAGCCCTCATAGATATAAGATCGTCAATGGCATGGACGTCGATTGTTTTGGTTTCTCTGAGGAACAACTCGATGTCATCTGGGAGGCGTTGGCCTGGATCAATCTTGACGAGGGTAACGTTAAAGACTTATTCGAGGTGGTTGTTTCAGTTCGCACCACTGATTTGCCGGAGTGGATCGCCGGGGTTGCCGGCAGGGGCGATGTCCGTGTAGATCCTACAATGTTTACATTTTTACGAGATAATGTCGATGCGCCTCGTCAGTCCGTTGTGCTCTGGATTGCAGCGATTCTTGTTCATGAGGCGGTCCATATCAATCAGCCCGGAGAGTGTAGTCCACAGTATGCGGCTACTCAGGGGATGAGCTTTGAGGAGTACGGGTTGTTTGTCGAGACAGGACCGGGACAGGCATATGAGCAAGAGGTCAGGTTTATCGAGAGAACCTTAGCGCTGAAGGATTCTGCGGGGAATAGGATGGTCAGGGATTCGCAGGTGCGAGCAATCATCAGCGAGGTTAATGAATATTATGCAAGCGCCCTTGGTAAAGCGTTTTTTGCTGATGGAGTTCCTGTTCCTACCTGCGCAGGTCCGTAGAGATCATTGGCCAGGAAATGTAAATCAATGAGCTACATGTTCGCTCAACCGCCCGATTTACTCCTACCACAATGCTCCTATTGGATGTTCCAGCACCCACTTCCCTGGTGGCAGTCTTTTATTCTCCCGCAGCGTTTTCGCAATTTCATGTTCAAATCGTAAGGTAGCGGTAAGATCGTTTTTTCCAACTTACTCTGTACAATCATGTTATGCGAAAACCGCCTGTGCTTTGTCCGGATGATGATGCCGTTTCCGTCGGACGAATATTCGCTACGCCATTAATGGTCAAGGGGTTTACATGGTTTCCCCTCGCGCAGTGCATTGTATGGGGAATCATGTCATGGATTGCTGGAAAGACTCGACCTGATCGTAGCTTAGGCGAGAGGATGCGCATTGCGGCATATACGATGCCCGTGGTTCTTGGCTCCGAGTGGGGTCACAATTTGGCGCATGCGGCAGCTGCGAAGCGGATCGGAAAGCCGATGGATGCCATACGCATAACCTGGGGCATGCCACTGTGTGTATATTACGATATAAATGATGACTCGGTCAGACCGCGGCAGCATATTTTCAGAGCATTGGGTGGACCCCTTTTCAGTTCCATGCTTCTATTGATATCGAGTGCCGTTCGGCGCATCACTCCCAGTGATTCAGTGTTTCGAGAAGTTGCCGATGTCTCCTACGCGACGAACGCATTTCTCAGTACGGTCTCCTTGCTTCCTATCCCCGGGATAGATGGCGGTCCGATACTGAAGTGGTCATTAGTAGAGAGGGGGCGCACGGTAGAGGAAGCGGATCAAGTGATTCGCAAGGTTGATGGCGGTCTTGGGATTGCCCTTTCGTTCTTTAGCGGAACGGCGTTTAGCAGGGGGAAACGGGTGATCGGTTTATTGACCGCTATGCTGGCTGTGATGTCCTTTGGGGTAGCGTTCGGCTGGATCAGGGAGCAGGAATAGAAAGCGTCCGGATTTACCCAAAATTCTGAGAAACTTGCTTGTACCTGATGGCAAAGAGGTTGATATTTACCTTGGTGACGTAAACTGAAGCTTAGACAATGTTGATTCCCCGTCTCGAGCTTCGTAACATTCCTTATGCCCAACGTTCTCCCCAGGATATTGACAATATCTCCAAACTAGAGCATCTTGATGAAGACTTCTCCTCCGAAGGAAGAGGGAAATATGAAGACCTACGCCAACGTTATGGAATTGATTGGTAAAACTCCGCTGCTCAGGCTGGGACGTCTGACGCAGAACGGCCGGGTCTATGCAAAATGCGAGTTCATGAACCCTCTCAGTTTAAAGGACCGTGCTGTATTACAGATTATCGAGGACGCTGAAGCTGAGGGTCGATTAGAATCGGGAAGCACATTAATCGAAGCGACGAGCGGTAATACAGGAATGGCCGTGGCATTCCTTGCGGCCATCAAAGGTTACAAGGCCATCCTGGTGATGTCGGAGATCCAGAGCCTGGAGCGAAGGAAGATCCTAACAGCGTTTGGAGCAGAGCTGATCCTGACTCCTGCTTCTGAAGGTACCGGAGGAGCACGAAAGAAACTTAAAGAGATTGTTGCCAGCCATCCCGAATACTTTTACGTCGGGCAGCATGTCAATCCTTCTAACCTTAAAGCACACTACCAAACAACGGGTCCAGAAATTTGGGCGGACACCGATGGAAAGGTAGAAATTCTTGTGGCCGGTCTGGGGACAGGGGGGACGATTTGCGGGGCGGGGCGATACTTGAAGGAGAAGAATCCCGAGATGCAATTGGTAGCGGTTGAACCCGAAGAATCCCCCTATATTTCCCAGGGTGTTTTCAAGCCGCACCGCATGATGGGGACAGCGCCAGGTTTTGTGCCCGAAACGCTGGACCGAGAGATCATTGATGAAATCTTCTTAGTGAACGAAGATGATGCATTTGCTATGTGCCGAAGAATCGCTGCTGAAGAGGGGCTATTGGTGGGGATCTCATCGGGAGCGGCGGCGCATGCTGCATTAACAATCGCTGAGCGTCCAGAGAATTCCAAGAAAATTATCGTAGCGATTTTCGCGGATACAGGGCAAAGATATCTGAGCGTGGATGGTTTATTTAACTAGTGCGTTGTGGGTTGATGGCATTTCCAGAACCTGAGAGGTCGAGTCCTTCTGAGCTTACGACCAAGGCGTGCCCATTCTGTTTCATGGAAATACCGATGGATGCAATCCGCTGTCCGCAATGCACATCGGATCTTGAGGGTATTGCCGGATAGAGTTGACGAGTTGGTAACAATTTTCAATTTGGAGAGAGCGAATGGAAAAACAATCGGAAGGAATCAAGGGGATTGGTTGGAGGATGGTAGTCCGCTTCCTGATATACGTTGTTCTTTTACCCTTTGTTTTGTTCATCGCTGCGGGTCGTTTTGATTGGACCATGGCCTGGATTTATATCGGTATCCATATCGCTTTCACGCTTATCAGCAGGTTCATTGTTTTTCGTAAGAGTCCGGAAACACTCGTCGAGCGTGGCCGTGCTATGCAAGCTGAGGATGCTCCCGTGGGCGACCGATTCATGGTTGTGATCGTTGGCTTATTCGGGCCATTGGCAATCTGGACGATCGCTGGTCTCGATGACCGCTTTGGCTGGTCGCCAGACTTGTCTTTCCTAACCCAAGTGATTGCATTGCTTGGTGTCGTGCTTGGCTACAGTCTTGGAACCTGGGCGATGGTTACCAACGCGTTTTTCTCATCCGTTGCCCGAATCCAGGAGGATCGTGATCAATCGGTCATTACTGGTGGGCCTTATCGCATTGTTCGGCACCCGG
>SOJU01000166.1 GCA_004376465.1 Anaerolineales bacterium
TTTTGGTTGCCTACCAACAGTCTACATGAGGGGCGCTTTCACGATATCATCCCCGAAGGTGGCGAAGCAAAGTTGGGCTCCAGGGATGTCCCGGGGTTCTCTCCGTATCCTTTTCGTTTGGCAGCCTCATCATACAACACCGTTGGCAGATCGAGCGCGAGGTTAGGCTGTCCGGAATTGTACAACCGCTGAGACAAGCTGATATATCCCAATAATTGCCAGGATAATGGCTGATACAAGGATTAGTGCACGTCTACCCTTCTCACTAAGGAACTGCGTTGTCCCAAAGATGACGATGGTGCCAGCCAACGCTAAAACCATAACGATATAGAATGACGAAATCAGGGCTATAGCATTTACCGGATCTGACCTCCATGCATTAATGGCCGCTGGCCCTAGCACCAAACTCCAACCGAGATAGGGATTAGGGTTGAGTAGATTGACCATTGAAGCTTGGAGAAGCGTTTGTGGTATCGAGCCATCGTCGTTGTTTCCTGCTTTAGATTGGCGCCTCCATTGCTGAAAACTCGACCATGCAAGGTAGAGAAGCAGGAACCCTCCTCCTGCCTGGAGAAATATACTCACTGAAGTCGGCACTTGGTAAAGCACGAGTAAAACAATAAGAGCGATCGGACCATCACTTATGAGGGGGGCAAATGAAGCCGGTAGTGTGCGCTTCCAGCCTCTTTGTGCAACACTGGATAATAGAAACATCTGTAGAGGGCCAGGTTGTATTGCGGCCGCGAGAGCAAACCCAGCTCCAAGGAAAATATTCTCAATCAATCTCTATAAGCCTTATCCGTACCCTTAAGGGGGCAGCTTAACGACCTGATTATCCGTAAATCTCCCCTGGATATCCACCCGCGCGGGGGTTTTGCGTTGTTTCTGTCAGCATACCCCTAAATTTTTTGTACTAGGAAGAAAGAAAACCGGCAATATGTGAAAAACGGAGGGATTTCGAGAAAATTAATCTTACGTGAAACCCCGATAATAGAATAGCGCATTCTCAATACATTCACAACGAGTTCAAGCAACGTGTCCGGATCAGGTTCGATTCCGCGCTGCCGATAACGCATCATCGCCAGACCGCGGATCTCAGCGTTTGCGTTTAGGGCGCTAATCGTCAGCACCAAAAGGTCACACTCGATGGTATATTCCAAAGGGTCAAATTCGATGACACCAAGCGCTCGCTTTGGGTATAGAATTGAGCGCTGGGTAACAAACCTTCATCAGGCCCACCGCGTGGGCGCGAGGGATGAAAAGGCATGATTTCAACGGAGGCACAACGTGATTAAACTTCGCATGATCCGCGAGAATACCGAGGATGTGAAAGATGCCATCCGCAGCTTGCAGGCGGAAGCGCCGATCGATGAGATCGTCGCGCTAGACGAGAAGCGCCGCCAGAATCTGCAGGAGCTCGAAGATCTGCGCCACGAGCGCAACGTCACCTCCAAGGAGATCGGGCGGATGAAAGACGCCGCCTCGCGCGAAGAACTCATCGAAAAGATGGGCGCTGTGAACGATCGTGTTAAGACGCTCGAGTCGGAGCTTCGGGAGGTAGAGGAGAATCTTGAACGGGCGATGTACCTGGTGCCGAATTTGCCGCATGAGAGCGTCCCCGTCGGGATAGACGAGAGTGAAAATATCGTTGTCAGGCAGGAGGGCGAGCCGAAAACGGAGAAACAGTTCGGGTTTGAACCGCTGCCGCATTGGGATTTAGGACCAAACTTAGGGATCATCGATTTCGAGCGCGGCGCAAAGCTCTCCGGCAGCCGGTTTTATGTACTCTTTGGTCTGGGAGCACGTCTCGAACGCGCGCTGATCCAGTGGATGCTGGATTTTCACACAGAGAAGCATGGCTATACCGAGGTTTACACGCCAGCCATCGTGCGCGAGGCGTGTATGTGGGGTGCAGGCCAACTCCCGAAATTCAAAGACAATATCTACCACGACGTGGAAGACGATCTGTGGCTGGTTGGGACCGCCGAGATTCCCCTGACCAATCTGCACCGAGACGAGATTCTCGAAGCTGACCAGCTGCCGAGGAAATATGTGGCCCACTCCCCCTGCTTCCGCAGGGAGAAGTTCTCCGCCGGTCGTGATGTGCGCGGGATTAAGCGGGTTCATCAGTTTAACAAAGTTGAAATGTATCACTTCACCACCCCCGAAACCTCCTACGATGAACTTGAGGCGTTGGTCAAGAATGCAGAGGATATCTGCCGGGCGTTGGAGATCCCCCACCGGGTGATCGAGATGGTGACGGGTGATCTGGGTTTTACGGCAGCAAAAAAATATGATGTGGAGATGTGGGCTCCGGGTTGCGGGGAATGGCTCGAGGTAAGCTCATGCAGCAACTGTGAAACTTTCCAGGCCAGACGGTCGAATATTCGCTACCGGCCGGAGCTGGACGGGAAGCCGCTCCATGTGCATACGCTTAATGGATCGGGTCTTGCCCTGCCGCGCACGGTTATAGCCATTCTTGAAAATTACCAGCAGCAGGATGGCAGCGTGGTAATACCAAGTGTGCTGCGCCCATGGATGAGCGGCGTGGATAAAATTACACCGGAGGCAACATGACGGATATCGTAATCACGATTCTTTTGGGGCTGGCGATGTTAGTAGGGCTGGCGGCTACGATAATCCCCGCAATCCCTGATCTTGGGCTGATTCTGATCAGCGCGCTCGGTTACGGTTTGCTGGTCGGCTGGGGCGAGAACGGTTGGTGGCTTTTCACCATTATCGTTGTGTTGGGTTTAGCCGGGCAAGCCGCAGAAATGGTTTTAAGTGGGATGGGGGCTCGGCGTGGAGGGGCATCATGGTTGAGCACCTTTGGCGGGTTGGCCGCGGGATTGATCGGTCTAATTGTGTTCGGTCCACTCGGCTTGATCGCTGGACTTCTGCTGGGGACGTTTTTGTTGGAGTTTGCCCGTCATAAAAATGCCGACGAAGCTATGCGGGCGATGTTCGGTATGGGGGTTGGATATGGCGCCTCGTTTGTCGTTAAATTCTTGCTCGGGTTGGTGATGATTGCCGTCTGGATCACTTGGGTTTTTGTGAAATAGCGTCAGGAGGGCTTGAAGAAAACCATCCCGACTCCCCTGCGCTGGAGACCTTCCTCAGCCCAATGCGTTACAAGTGAGGAATCGTCATCCAGGGCGGTGAACAATGGAGCGATTACGGAAGGGTCGTCAATGGAGGCGAGGGCGCGTGCGGCTTCGATGCGAACCGCGGCGTCCTCAGAGCGCAAGGCTTCAGTGAGCGGGGAGACGGCGCACTCACCAAGCGCGGCGAGAGCATCAGCAGCCAGTCGGGCGAGCAGTCGGTCATCATCGCCGAGCAAATCGAGCAGGGTGGGAATAGCGTCAACATAAGGATGGCGGCGCAGACCAAAGGCCGCACACTGACGTACAGCAGTATCCTCATCGGCAAGAGACTCGAGCAGCGCTTTCCGCGCCTCCTCGCGATCGATGTGCGTGAGAGCGGCCGTCGCCCACCAGCGCTGATCCGGTTCCTGGGACTGTAATTGTTCGAGGAGCAGCGGCAGCATGCGCTCGCCTAATTCGGCGACCCGGTGGACAGCACGCTCCGATCGATCATCGTCACCCGATTGGAGTTCGCCCAGTAACGTCTGCGGGTCGTGGTTTTTCCAGTCCATTAATCTCCTGGTGGGGGAACGGGAAGATCATCCTTCTTCACTTCAACCCACTTGTCCCCCTCCTCGATCAACATCACAGGAATATCATCCTTGATTGGATATTTTCTACCACAATCCGACTCCTGGCAGATCAACCAGGTCTCCTGATAAAGCTCGAGGAGCCCCTCTTTCTCGCGCACACAAGCTGGACAACGTAGGATTTCGAGCAGGTCTTCGCTAATCATCGTCTACTCCTGCAGATGCTCTAGGTATGATTTGGTTGGCATGAAAATAGCCGAGGTCGGAGAAGTTGTCAAACAGGGGTTATTTGGGCTATTTGGGCGGGGCGTTAATCCTCTTCCACTTCGATATCATCCGGGAGATCGCTCCCAGGGCCGAATTCGTAAATTGCCCGCCAGGGGAGATAGTGAGTCTTTATTGTGTCCTTGTGTATTGTCTCTCCATCCCGGGTGACCGTGCGGTATACGATGACATCTAACCCATCGGCCTCATAGTCGATCTTTTTGAACTCATTCTTGTCCAGATCTGGGTTTTCCTTATACAAAGGTTTGGGAGCATCTACTTTGCCCGACTCGTGACTGCTCCACTGGACTGTCCGGCCATCGGATGTTGAATAGAACTTCCACAGCAATTGGTTGCCGTAGACATAGGTCTCCATGAGTAGCCAGTAAGGTGTGTCATTGCGGAATTTGAAGTCAACCATGGGAACGAACACAGTAGCGTCCAGGCCCGGGCCTGGTGACCCTGGTCCCCCCTCGTAATACCCAACCCGATAGGCGTGGGGATGGCGTTCAACGATTTCATAGCCGCCGAAGAAGACCGCACGAAAGACGGTCGTGCTCACCTGACACACACCGCCGCCAACGCCTTTGATCGTGCGATCGCCAAAAATAATCAATGCCTCTGCGTAACCGTTATCGAGGCTGATATCCCCCAGGTTATCCGCCATTGAGAGGGTTTCACCTGGAGGGACGAGCAGCCCATGGAAAACCGAGGATGCGGTCTTGATGTTCTGAATGCGTTCGGGACTTGAGCCAGGGAAGTATGTCGAAACGAGGCTCACGTTCTCGCTGATGCCAAGTTCCTGCGTGGTCACCTCGCTGCCGACCACAGGCTCTTCGTAATCGAACGTTAACTCAATGGCATTCAGGCCTTCACTCACTCCAGCGTTGATCGTTTCTACCGAGGCAGCGATATCCAGGGTTCTTCCAATCACGGCCGGCTGAAGCAGGTCTAGTTCGCGCGTTTCGTCGTTGAAGATGAAGCGTGCGTTCTCGGGCTTGCGCTCCAATTCAGCGATGCGAGGGGCGAGTAAATCCGCCATTAGTTCGGGATCAAGCTGCACCGTGTATTCCGAGACGTTGGCATCTCCCTGAACCTCAAAACGGATCATGGGCGCAAGTTCCGCTGGTTCGAGCACAAGATCTTCGGCGCCCTCGGCGGTTATCCGCAAGGGTTCGCTCAGAATCAGACGCGCGCTCTCCGCTGCGGCGGAGGCATCGAGGACCGTTGGATGGGTTTCTACAACCACAATAGGGACAACTGCGTCGTGCATGGAGCCGAAAGGTTCCTTGAGGGCATCAAGCGTCCCGATGACGTCGACGGAGCGACCAATTTGACCCGAACTTACCAGGACCTGTGTCCCATCGATCTGGAGTGCCGCCTCGATCATCGGTTGATCGATCGCTGAAGCGACAGCTTGAAGGTAGTATGCTCCTACTACCTGATCGAAAAGTACAACGGGCGATATGGCATAGCCCTGATACCAGGCGTCTACCTGCTGTTGAATGCGCTCCAGAAACGTGCCCTGTCTGCCAATGGCGAGGGCATTGCTGGCGATCTCATGAAAGTCGATTGAAGCACCAAGTTCCGCCGGTTTGGCCATCCAGGTTCGCTCGTAATCCATGAGTGCGACGGCGCCGTCCTCCGGGTAGGTTAGAACCGGGTTCAGCGCAGCGACGATTTCCTCTGGAGACATTCTGCTCAGGTTAACTTCTTGAAGATGTACACCGGGCAGGGCGCGATTGAAGAGAAATAATCGCGTTCCGAGCAGGAAAAGTGCGAAGCCGGTAAACAACACAAGCGAGGTCGCGAAAAGCGCCAGCAAGGCTCGATTGAGCCAGACTATGATCTTTGATGAACGTCGGTGAAAGGCTTGTGTCGTCTCCACAATTTCCTCAAAAGGGTGCGGATTATATCATCTCAAAGGATGGATTCTCTGTGTTTACGGTTCCAAGGTTCGTGCCGCAAACAGGAACGCTCATTGGCTTGCCCTGCCGTCAGGGTCCCAGCCAGACACCCACGCTTGTGTAGTGCACCAAACCGGGCACTTCATCGTGTAGCTCGTACACGCCGATGCGAGCCCACTGTTGCTGCGAAGTTTGATAGGTGATTTCCACCGAGAATGTGCCCAGTTGACCCACGGCTGGCGCATCAAGTTCCACCTGGCCAGATCCAAGGACGTCACCGGCTCGATTGATGATCTCGATCCGCAAGGGCACGTCTTGATCGACCCACCCCGCGCCCTGGATAAGCACGCTTCCTCCTGCGATTACGTTCTCCTCTCGCGGCTGGAAAATGGTGAGTTTCTCCGCTCCATGGATGGCAGGGTAGATGCGGCCGCTGCCCGTAGAGAGAATCGTCACTTCCACAGTCATCAGGTGCCGGAGCATACCGAAATAATCTTCAAAGGAACGGACCTCTAACCAGGCTCGCTCGGCTACAAGCTGGGACTCGAAAGGCATCTTGATATAGAATAGACCCGGGCGACCCGGGAATGAGTAGAGGAACGAGTAGCCCTCGGACAGTAGGCGCCCGTCCTCTACAATCAACCGCACCTGCACCCGGTTGTTCAGGCTGGGTCCGCCATAACCCTTAACCTGGATCGGGCTGTTGACCATTGAGCCTGGACCCGGGGAAAGAATACTCAACTCTTCCAGCGGTACGCCAACAGAGGGGGGAATGCTTGTTGCGGTTGGCGCCGGGAAGGATGGTTCAATGATGATCGCCGGCGTTGCCTCGGTGAGCGGGGGCGGGATTGATTCTCCATCGATGGGATCGACCGCCGCCGGCGCTAAGTGTGTGCTCCCCGCTTGATCCGGGGCGATGATCGTCATGGGAGGATCTGTACTTGATGTACAAGACGTCAGCACGAGAGCGATTAGGATCAGTAGAAGGTATTTCACTGACCGCGAATGCCCGGTGAGAGTGCTGGGAATCGCTACTTCGCGCGTAAGGAATGCGCTTTGACCAGGCGAACGGGGGTTGGAACGTGTGGTCATCTCGTTCATCGCAATACTTTAAGGAGCCTGCGGAGACAAGGTCCCTTTGTTAAGCTTGATCAAACGGCTAGTTTCACGGTCACTTTGCTAGAGTTCGTAGATTTCGCCGAATTTGCGCTCCAGGTACTGCAAGTACGGTTCCGCATCCAGGCTTTGCCCCGTGGCTCGTTTGAGCAGATCCAGAGGTTCGTACTTCGCTCCGTGACGGTGGATGTTCTTCTGCAGCCATGCAAGCAGGTCGCCGAACTCAGCCTTTGCGATCTTCTTCTCAAGTTCAGGGATGTCGTCGTTGATCTTGTTCCAGAGCTGGGCCGCAATCAGATTCCCCAGAGAATATGTAGGGAAGTATCCGATCATCCCTCCTGACCAGTGGATATCCTGCAGCACCCCATCCGCATCATCTGGGGGCGTGATGCCCAGGAACTCTTCGGATTTCTTGTTCCACGCGTGGGGAAGATCTTTCACTGCGAGGCTGCCGTCCATTAAAGAGATCTCGAGCTCAAAGCGCAGCATGATGTGTAGATCGTAAGTCGCTTCATCGGCCTCGACGCGGATCAGGGAGCGTTCGACTTTGTTGATCATGCGGTAGAAGTCGCCCAGATCGGTCTCGCCGAGCTGATCCGGGAAGAATTCCTGCAAGCGCGGGAAGGTTGCTGACCAAAACTCCTTGCTGCGCCCGACCAGGTTCTCCCACATGCGAGACTGTGATTCGTGCATGCCGAGAGAAGTGCCGGTTGCCAGCGGCGTGCGATCTAATTTCGGATCGACTCCCTGTTCATACATGGCGTGTCCGGCTTCATGCATGGTTCCAAAGAGTGCCGTGTTGAGAAACTCTGGATCGAAGCGCGTGGTGATGCGAATGTCGCCGGTGCCGAAGCCAGTTGTGAAGGGGTGGGCGGCTTTGTCCTGACGACCGCGGTTGAAGTCGTAGCCAATGGCTTTGGCTACTTCAACCCCGAAATCCCATTGTTTCTTCTCGTCGAAGCTCTGATGCAAAGGGGCGTCATCGATGGGCTTGCCCCGTTCCGCGATCGCCTGAACAAGGGCGATCAACCGCGGGCGAAGCGTGTCGAACACGGATTTCACATCCGCAGCTTTCATGCCCGGCTCGAAGTCATCCAGAAGTGGATCGTAGACATGGTCGTAGGGAGCGAAGAAGCTAGCATACTCACGTCTCAAGCTGACAATCTTCTCAAGGCGAGGTTCGAACAGGGAAAAATTTGACTCGGCGCGGGCCTTCTCCCAATCCTGGTGGGCGAGAGCCGTCACGCGCGAAAATTCACCTACCCATTCAGAGGGGACCTTGACTTCTTTCTGATAGTCTCGGTCTGTTTTACGCACCAAACAGAACTCGTCGGATTCAGGGTCCATGCCCTCCGCTTCGGCTTTCGCAAGTTCCAGGGCTTCACCGAGCTCCTTGCTGACGAACTTGGTGTGGGCGAGGCGGCTGAGCGTGGCTAATTGCATCGCTCGAGACCCTGCGCCGCCAGGCGGCATATAGGTTTGCTGGTCCCAGCCCAGCACAGCGGCTGCCGATCCAAGATCGGAAACAACGCCGAGAAGTTCTTTGAGGTGATCAAGGCTCTTCGCCATTATTTACTCCAGATTTTATAGATTTCATTCAGCGCGCAAATGCAGGGGATCACCCCACGCAGCGCAGCCAGGTATCTTGACCGGATAATTGTACCCTGAAGGGGGGTACAAAAACTCATTTAGATTCTCGTGAGTACTCGAGCTCGATTTCCTTTATCTGAGCCATGCAGGCATCGTCTTCCGGGTTGGGTTCATATGCGGTGCTGAACCACGACTCGATGATTTCCTCTGTGATTGCTTCAGAGAGTCGACGCAGGGAGAGGCAGAGCACGTTGGCATCATTCCAAAGGCGCGCCCCGCGCGCCGTCTCAGCGTCGGCGCATAAGGAAGCACGGATGCCGGGCACCTTGCTGGCGGCGATACTCACGCCGGTGCCTGTCCAGCAAAAGAGGATTCCCTCCTCCGCTTTGCCGCCGACCACGGCTTCGGCAACAGCTCGCGCCACCTGTGGCCATGAAAGATTATCATCGTCAAGCGGTCCGATGAGCAGCAGGTCGTGTCCCCGCTCTTTGAGCGCTTCGATCACGCTCTGGGTCAAATGTGATTTTTCATCAGATCCAATGGCGAGTTTCATCGAGGCACCTCACATAAATTGTTTTCTCGCCATACCCAATGATCTGGTTGGCGAGGAAAGCTAGATTATCCACTCCAGGGTGCTTCGTATGGACGCTGTCTGCCTGGCCAGCTATCGTGTTTATGCTATAAAGTGTAGCCTAGTGCATGATCGTAGACAACAGGGTCCGCCGTAGGTAGCTCCGACGGGAAAACGAAAGCTTTTGCAGGGATTCCCATAGGCTAAGCGTATCTCGTTCGCCTTCGGCGGCTTTCCGGTTTTTTAAAATTCTGGTGGGGGAAACTACCTGCTCTCCTTCGACCTTCGTCGGTTCCGGGGGCGAAATACAAGGATGGTATAGCGGGTGGAGAAAACCTCCCACTCTTTCATTGCAGGTGTAAAATATAGGCTACGTCTTCTACGATCAGTCGCACCCGGCACAACGTGTATCAAATCAACTACCATTCCGTATGGATACCGCGCTATCGCAAGAAAGTACGTACGGGCCCTGTGTATAAAAGATCGAAGGAAATCTTTGAAGAAATAGCCGCTTAGTTGGGTTTTGAAATTCTGGCTCTGGAAATTCCAGGTGATAACGTACATATGTTTGAGTCTGCGCCGCAGAAGTGGTCGCCTGCTAAGATCATGCGCCGCTTCAAAGGCCGCAGTTCTCGTCTGTTGATGAAAAAGCATGTCCACCTGCGAAAAGCGTATTGGGGCCACTTTCCACGCTCTGGGCAGAAAGTTACTACGTTGGTACAGAAGGGCACGTCAGTTCGGAAACTATCCAGAGGTATATTGAAGAAAGTCAGAATGCCAAGAAAAGAACATCTGTTCTGTTTGTGCTATAATTACAGGCATGAAACTGACTGCTCAGGTGAAGTTGTTGCCCACGCCGGAACAAGCCGCAGCATTGAAGCGTACGCTGGAAACAGCAAATGCGGCTTGTGATTTCGTTAGCTCCCTGGCTTGGAATGAGCAAGTATTCAAGAAATATCACCTGCACCACTTGTGCTACCAGGCCGTACGTGAGCGGTTTAGCCTTTCGGCGCAGATTACAGTGCGGGTGATAGCCAAAGTGGCTGATGCTTATACCCATCCTGGGCATCAGGGCAAGCTGGACAAAAAGAGCCACCACAAGTTCAAGCCAACCGGGAGCATTGCCTATGACGACCGGATCCTGTCGTGGCGGATGGGTGATACGACCGTCTCCATTTGGACGACGGACGGCAGGCAGCGTATCTCTTTTGTGTGTGGGGAACGCCAATGGGAAATGCTTGCTGCGCGCCAGGGTGAGAGCGATTTGAGCGTGTTCCGAGAAATGTTCTTTCTCTATGCAACGTGCGAAGTGGAAGAACCTAATCCGATAGAGACTACTGATGCCTTGGGGGTTGACCTGGGAGTGAAGAACATTGCGGTGGACGCCGATGGGGAAATCCACTCGGCCAGTCACATTAACAAAGTACGTTACCGGCATCGCCGCTTGCGGGCGAAATTGCAGGCTAAGGGCACGCGTTCGGCGAAACGCAAGTTGAAGAGACTGTCTGGAAAAGAACACCGTTTTGCGAAGGACACCAACCACCGCGTTAGCAAGCAGATTGTGGCGAAGGCGAAAGGCACAAAGCGGGCGATTGCGCTTGAAGACCTGAGCGGAATATGCCAGTGGGTAACGGTTCGTCGCTGCCAGCGCGCCACGCTGCACAGTTGGGCGTTCTACCAATTGCGCCAGCTTGTTGAGTATAAGGCGAAACTGGCAGGTGTTCCGGTAGTGTTGGTGAATCCTCGTAACACCAGCCGGACGTGTCCCGAATGTGAGTGTGTGGATAAAGCCAATCGCAAGACTCAAAGTGAGTTCTCCTGTGTGGTATGTGGGTTCGCTGGATTTGCAGACCACATCGCGGCGATCAATATCGGTCGTCGGGCTGCTGTCAACCAGCCAAACGTAGCACGTGTGGATGCCTAAGCCGGACCATGTTCGGAACTGCGGCGGAGCGTAGTTACAAGCCACCCCTCTTTCCTTCGACCCCCGGAACTGACGGAGGTTCGACCCCCATCAGTCTTTGGGGTGAGATACCAGGATGGTATAGTGAGTGGTAGTTGACGGGATAATAAGACCCGTCCGTCGGGAGGATAGACGTGGAATTTAAGAAGATCTGCGTGCTCGGATTAGGATATATCGGCCTGCCAACGGCGAGCACTTTTGCAACGCATGGTGCGCAGGTCGTCGGCGTAGATGTTAACCAGCATATTGTCGATGTCTTACGCAACGGCGAGATCCACATCCATGAGCCCGGGCTCCGTTCGCTCGTAGAAGCCGCATTTCATTCCGAAAATCTTCGCGTAACCGATCAACCTGAGCCGGCGGATGCCTTCATCATAGCCGTTCCGACCCCGATCACTCCGGAAAAACACGCCGATATGCAGTATGTGATCGCAGCAGCCGAGTCGATCGTGCCTCATCTGCGAGCGGGCAATCTGGTAATGTTGGAATCGACCTCGCCTCCACGAACAACTGTAGATCTACTGGCGCCGATCCTCGAGCGTTCTGGTCTCAAAGCTGGCGAAGATTTCTTCCTGGCATATTCACCCGAGCGGGTCCTTCCCGGAAAAATATTGCAGGAGTTGATCGAGAATGCGCGCGTCATCGGGGGAATCAACCAGGCCTCATCAGAGGCGGGAAGGGATCTCTACTCCCTCTTTGTTCGAGGTGAAATCTTGCTCGAGGATGCCACGACAGCGGAGATGGTTAAGCTGATGGAGAACACTTACCGCGATACGAATATTGCCTTGGCGAACGAGTTCTCCCGCTTAGGCTTGCATTATGGTGTAGACATCTGGCGCGCAATTGAAATTGCCAATCTCCATCCGCGTGTGAACATCTTGAAACCTGGGCCTGGCGTCGGCGGACATTGTGTCAGTGTCGATCCCTGGTTTCTGGTGGAAGGGGCCCCGGAATTAACGCCGCTCATACGTCAAGCGCGCGAGGTAAATGACGCCCAACCCGAGAATGTG
This sequence comes from Anaerolineales bacterium, assembly GCA_004376465.1. GTDB lineage: Bacteria > Chloroflexota > Anaerolineae > Anaerolineales > E44-bin32 > E44-bin32. The sequence continues at coordinate 12,095 of SOJU01000166.1, forward strand.
ATCGCGCTCGTTGAAGGCACCCTTGGCGATGTGAAGGGGCGGCGAGTCACCGCTCTCGGACTCAGCTATAAACCCGATGTCGATGACCTGCGCGAGAGCCCGGCAATTGAGATCGTTCGAGCGCTCGTTGGAAAAGGTGCAGATGTCCTGTTCCACGAGCCCTTCGCGCCGGGGGCAGAGGTTGAGGGTGCGCGCAGTACACCGTCATTGGAAGAAGCTTTTCAGGGAGCAGAGGGGATACTCCTGCTCGTCGACCATAAAGTATTTCACGATCTCGACCCGAAGTGGGTCGCCGGATTCCTTAAAAACAAAGTCGCCATCGATGCCTGCGGCGCCTGGGATCGTCAGGCTTGGCGGGATGCTGGATTCCAGATAGAGGTCCTCGGGGTTGGGGAAGAAAATGGCTGATCGCCGATTGAAAGTCCTCTCGATCTTTGGCACACGGCCGGAGGCGGTCAAGATGTCGCCGGTGGTGAACCGGCTTTCTGTCACCCCCGATGTCGAATCCCTGGTTTGTGTCACGGCGCAACACCGGCAGATGCTGGATCAGGTGCTTGACCTCTTTGCGATTACCCCGGATTTCGACCTGGATTTAATGCGCCCGGATCAGTCACTTGCGGACCTCACGGCAATGGTGATCCAGGGCTTGGACACAATCGTGCGCGAAACCCAGCCGGATTGGGTCCTCGTGCAGGGCGATACAACGACGGTGATGGCAGCGGGACTGCTCGCGTATTATCACCACGTTCGCGTGGGTCATGTCGAGGCGGGTTTGCGCACGGGCGATAAATGGCAGCCGTTTCCAGAGGAAGTCAACCGCAAGGTCACCGGTGTGGTCGCCGATCTTCACTTTGCGCCAACGGAACAATCCAGGGACAACCTGTTACATGAGGGCGTGAATGCTGAGAGCATCGTTATTACTGGCAATCCCGTAATCGATGCCCTCAATGAGATCGCCGAGCGACCCTATGATTTCGATCACCCCGTGTTTCAAGCCATTCCGGAGGGACGGCGGCTGATTCTCGTGACCGCGCATCGCCGCGAGAATTTCGGTGAACCCATGGAGCGGATCTTCGAGGCGCTGCGCGAGATCGCCGAACGGTATCGTGAGAATGTGCACCTTGTATACCCGGTGCATCCGAATCCAAATGTGCGCGAACCAGCTCACAGAGCGCTGAGCGGCATTCCAAATTTGACATTAACCGAGCATCTGGATTACCTGCCGATGACCCATCTTATGAAAAAGGCCTACCTGGTGCTCACGGATTCCGGTGGACTCCAAGAGGAGGCGCCAGCGCTGGGCACGCCGGTGCTCGTCCTGCGCCGGGTGACGGAACGCCCAGAGGCTGTCCAGGCAGGGACTGCACGCCTGGTTGGATCTGATACGCAAAAAATTGTCTCTGAGACAAGTAAGCTGCTGGATGATCCCGAAGCCCATCGAGCGATGGCACAGGCGGTCAACCCGTTCGGCGATGGCCATGCCGCGGAGAGAATCGTCCAGGCTTTGTTGGACTATCCGTCCTAGTGCTGAGTCATCGTGGTTGTGATCGGTCGTCACTCAGCTCCTATGAATGACATCATCTCAGCTTAACCGGCTTGACTTACGCTAGTTTTCGAATGGAATAATTTATGGCGCGACGAGATTTGTACAGCGCTCTTGTATATGCACGTGAAGTGCCGGTCATCGGCGCGTTGGCGTATTATGTCTTGAAGATAATGGGTATCGAGATTCCACGATCGGTTGAATTCGGGAAGGACTTCATCCTGGTGCACGGGGGATTTGGTGTCGTCATCCACCCCAACACGACGATCGGTGATGGGGTGAAGATATACCCTGGAGTGACGTTGGGGCGCGCCGACATCCACCTGCCTATTGAGGATTCGCCGTTCAAGGGCATATTTGTTGAAGACGAAGTAATCCTTTCGCCGGGAGCTAAGGTTCTCGGAGGCGAAGGTCACTTACGCATTGGGAAAGAAACGATCGTTGGCGCAAATGCTGTCCTGCTCGAATCCACCGGGCCGGGAGAGATCTGGGCCGGCGTTCCCGCGCGTCGAGTTGGTCATCGTGAGTGAGGTAATCGCCGGCCTTATACGTAAAAATGATGCCGGCGGTTTTTAGAAAATGGACCCCCAACGTACTGCATCCGTAGGCGAAAATAGCTCTTCTCCCCGTATGTGCATCGTTCCCCAGGTGTCCGGTGTGGGCGGGATGGTCTCGTTCCAGGCGAAAATAGTCAAAAACCTCCGTGAGCGTGGGATCGCGGTCTGTTTCGATTTGAACGATGGCTCCTATGATGGTGTGCTCGTCGTGGGCGGCACACGAAAAGTGGACGGCCTCTGGGGGGCACGGCGCCGCGGGGTGCCGGTAATCCAGCGGCTGGACGGGATGAATTGGATACATCGCAAGCGGCGCACGGGATATCGCCATTATCTGCGCTCAGAGATGGCGAATGTACTGCTCTCTTTCATTCGCAAGCGTATCGCAACGGGTGTGATCTATCAAAGTGAGTTTGTGTGTGATTGGTGGGATAGGGTTTATGGGCCGGTCACGAAGCCGTATTGGGTGGTTCATAATGGGGTGGATCTAAATCTGTATTCACCAGATGGCCCCCATGACCGCCCCGACGATCGCTACAGAATACTTGTCGTTGAAGGGCGATTGGGGGGCGGATATGAACTCG
>SOJU01000016.1 GCA_004376465.1 Anaerolineales bacterium
ATGTATTTGCAGACAAACTGGCTATCCGCGAAACGGTGGAGAATTGGGTTTTATTTCGAGACGCAGGGCATTGGGAGCGTTTTGCAACCGTCTGGCATGAAGAGGGATGGATGGACGCAACCTGGTTCCAGGGTCCGGCTCAGGATTTTATCGAAGCCAGCCGCAGACTCTTTGACCAGGGTGGGAATATCCTACATACCCTGGGGGGTTGGGCATGTGATGTCTCCGGCTCACGTGCCATCTCACAGGTCAAAATGGCCATCCACCAGCGCGCCTCGGTTGATGGAATTCTGGTGGATGTAGTGTGCTATGGGCGCTTTTACGATTTCCTTGAAAAACGCGAGGGACGTTGGGGAATCATTCGGCGACAGCCGATATACGAAAAAGATCGGCTCGATCCGGTCGACCCGGCTGCGGTATTGGAATTGGACCCGGACCTGCTCTCTCAATTCCCGGATGGGTATCGCCATTTGGCCTATTTGCAATTTAAAAATGGATTTCGTGTTAAAGGCGATTTACCAGGCTTAAGAGGACCCGAGGTTGAAAAAGTCTATGACGAGGGAGAGGCTTGGTTGAATGGTTCTGATTCAGCATGGAGTGAATGATCCCATCGTTTCGATTCGATAGTCCATCGTAAAGCTCGCGTGAGTTACCACAATTAACATAGAATGAAATGTTCTAGGCAATCTGCTAATCAACAGTATTCCACGAAGCAGGTAATAAAATCTCGCGACCTAAATTGAATTTCTTGCTGTAGCGATTGTTTTTTCTGTAAGATCTATATTGGGAGGAACAGCCTTACTGATTTCTTGCGAGAGTTCATGCACAGTGGATAGAAGGCTCGGGGCGATTTCCTGAATCCGCTCCATAGGTAGTCGGTACGCTGGTCCAGCGATCGAGATGGAGGCGAGGGGATAGGGATCTGTATTAAGAACGGGGGCGGCCAATGCATTGATGTCGTTCTCATATTCCTGTTCACTCACCGCGTAACCTCGGTCTAAAATACGTCCCCTATCCTTGATAAATTCATCAACTGATTGGATTGTTCGTTGTGTGTATTTGTGCATACCTTTTGCAAGGATTTCAAGCAATTCAGCGTCGGGCAGAAATGCAAGGATCGCTTTACCGGAAGCGGTTGCGTGAGCGGGTAGACTCTGGCCAAGTGCTGCGGCCAGTTTTACCCGCCTATGACCTTCGATGAGATGTACGTAAACAACACTTGTTTCATCCAGAACGGTAAGATGTACATTTTCTTCAAACGACTCATTTAATCGACGAAGGTGGGGAATTGACAACTGGAGCAAGTCGTCATGGTTAAGTGTTACATGGATTAACCTGACCAGGCGAAGACCTAGGCTGTATAAGCCCGTATTGGGATCCCGCTGAACAAATCGCTTGCTCTCTAGGGTTGCAAGAAGCCGGTGAGCAGTGCTCTTATGAAGGTCAACTTGTGTAGCAATCTCGGTCATGCTAAGTTCAGGTGTCTGAACCGTAAAGCACAAGAGAATGTCCAAGGATCTTTCCACTGCACGTACTGGATCGCTCAATGACTTGCCTCAAACATGAATCTTATTTGATCGTAATATCGTGAGACCAACTTAAAACTAGTATAGTATTAAATCGCTGCCAAACAAGATTGGGGTTTAACCGAATAACTTAAGATCTCTTTATTTTATATACGACGATAAATCCATCCAAACTTGTGATTTGGTAACAAAAGAATATTTCAAGGTGTTCAGGAAGTATTGTCAGGGCATATGGGTGTCAGATAGCGTACTATTCAAGTATTGTGCCGGAACGTGTCTATTCGCAAGGCTGTAACGATGGATCCATTCTGTCCCGCATGTGAATCAGCTGTCAAGCACGATAGCAGCTTTTGTCATGATTATGGTACGGTATTGGTCCCAAATGAAATCAAACAAGGCAAGGAATATATCGCCACGACCCCTCTCTTGGTAGCTCATCTTCCGTTTACACAGTCAATTCAATTTTTAGTGCTCCTCTTTCTGCTATCGACAAATAGACAACCACTGTCTTGGTCGAGATAATTCCAGTACTTCTGGTGCTTCCTTTCTTCTTCCTTGAATATTTGGGTCATTATTGGGCAAGGCTACCGATTGCGTTATACCAGTTCATCCAATCAATAGTTCGTCCCTCATCGCCACTTCTACCGTTCATAAATTATTTCATCGTTCCGATCATAATTTGGGAGATTGTTTTTGTTGTCATGGCGCTTGTGTTGATTCGCGCCAAGCAGATTCAATCCTTTGCCTGAGCATCACTGGTCGGTGCTCTTCTAACCGGAGTTGTTCTATAACTTGAAATCAAGTCATAATAGATGTAGTTGGAGCAACTTTGCGGATTTACGGATGATGAACAATAGTCCCAAGCGTGATAACCAATGGATGATCTGGCTGGTCCTTGGCTCGGTGGCCACGGCTTTGCTTGGCGTTCTCGGCTATCTATTCCTCCGTCGACGGAGGAGGCCCCCGCCCCCTGCGTCGGCGCTGGAGGTTATACCGGATCTGCGCGAGTTCCAGGGTCTGTCGGAGGCCGAGGCGCAGGAACGGCTGAAAATTGATCCAGATGAACTCCGCAAGGAGCAACTAACACGTTCACGCAAGGCCATCATCCGACGCAATGCCCGATCCCGGTTAAACTTCACGCTGCTCGGGCTGGCAGTGATTCAGTGGTTCCTGGAAGACCAATTAGGAGCGCTCCTCACAATTGGCATCATACTTCTCAACATTCTGATCAATGTCGCACAACAGATGATCTCCATTCGTCGGGTACAGAATCTAGCAAAACAATCTCGCCCTCAAGCGACTGTTATCAGAGAAGGCAGGGTAAGAAGCGTAGATCCCGCGACGGTCGTGGAGGGGGATCTAGTGGCAATTGGACCGGGCGATGAGGTTCTAGCCGATGGCCAAATTGTCAGTGAAAGCTCCCTGGAGATTGATGATAGCGCCAGTCAACTCGAGAGAGGATCACGACGGCAAGAGGGGTCTGGCGGAAAATTGCACATGGGGGGCTTCTGTGTCAGCGGCAGGAGTGTCTACGAAGTCTCACACTCTCCCGCGGAGACTATAAAGGAACAGTTCACAACAGATTTAGGATTACACCAAGCCGAACTCACCCCACTACAGATCATCATCGGGCGCATCCTTCAGATCATGACCGTTGCGGTGATCTTGTTCCTCATTCCGTTCATCTTCCACCTGCTGGCAATTGACGTCTTTACAGATGAAATCCTGATTGCCCACCGAGACATCGCATCCATAATTTTCAGCATCGCCCCCAGCGGGTTATTTTTCATGATCGTGGTGACCTATGCCACCGGGAGTGCGGACATCGCCCGCTTGGGTGCCCTAGTGCGCGACTCGATGGCAGTGGAGACCCTGGCGGAATTAAATGTGCTCTGCTTCGATAAAGCCGATACGCTCACGGGTTTGGACGTTAAGCTGCAGGGCTTCCAGCCTGATTCCGAGGATTCAGTTTTATCTGAAGCCAGAATCAGGCAGGTCCTGGGAGATTATGTGGCCAGTTCTGCTGGCGACAATAGGCTATTCACAGACCTCAAAAGATCCTTTGAAGGACAGGCGCGAGATATTGATGAAGAGAACCCTTATTTCTCGATCTATGGTTGGAGTGGAGTGACCTTTTCGGACGCAGACATTAAGGGAACTTATGTTATTGGGGTCCCGGACATCATCCAAGAGAATTTATTGCAGGTCCCCTCCAGCTCGGATGATGAAGAAGACTCTCAGGAAGAAGAATCTAGAGTAAGGCGAGTTTTTGGCCGAATCACCGGGATCTTCAGTAGAAAATCAGACAACCAACCACAGGAAGAACCACAGCTTGAGGTTGAAAACGAGGATGAAGGTGAAACGGAAGCCGGAGAGGAGCCGCTAAATCAATCCAGCGAAGAGAAGAAGACCGGTCTTTTCTCAAGGATTCGAGGTTTTTTCCCCGGTGGTAAGAAAAGCGGCGAGGGTGAGACGGAAAACGGAGATCTTCACCAGGATGCTGAATCCTCAACGATCCAATTGGCTTTCGCGTATTCACCTGACCCACAACCGCTCATCGACGAAGCGGGGCACCCCATCCTCCCCATCGAGTTGGTCCCGCTTTGCACTCTTGAGATCTCGGAGGAGGTACGCCCGGAAGCAAAGGGGATCATTAGCGAGTTTCTTGACGTCGGGGTGAGGGTAAACATTCTCTCTTCGGACACCCGGGAACACGTGTTGGCGGCTGCAAAGGAGCTCGGGATGATCCAGGATCCAACTGCACCCTCGAGCGTCATCACCGGAGCTGAAATAGACTCCCTTGAAGATGAGGAACTCATCGCTTTAAGTGAAAGCGTAAATTTATATTCCCAATTAACCTCCGATCACAAGGCCAGAGTAGTTCGCTCACTCCAGGCAAGCGATCAACTTGTAGGCATTGTGGCCGGACAATTGAGTACCGTTGAGGCAATGTACGAAGCCGATATACGAATAACCAAGCTGGGAGGAAGCCAGGAAGCCTTTAACCTTGCGGAAATCGTCCTGATGGAAGATTCGCTGGAAGCCCTATCCGCAGTCCTGCTGAAGGGCCAAAAAATCGTCAACGGTTTGTTGGATATCCTTCGCTTAAACCTCACCCAAATCACCTATGTTGCCATCATGCTCCTGGTGATGTTGTTCAGCCGCGGGAAGGGATTTGCGATCAACTCAACGCAAAGTGGGATTATAGCTTTCTTTACTGTGATCTTGCCTTCGATAGGGCTTACATTTTGGGCGCAGGGTGGTGCTGTGCCAAGACATACCCTGGCGGAGCGATTGGCCCACTTTGTACTCCCAGCAGCAGCTACGATCGCTCTGTTCATCATTTCGCTTTCTTTCTATTATTCACAAGAGAATACACTCATCGACACCCAGTATTTTAATACCTACGCACTTATGGTGTTGGGGCTTCTGCTGGTGGTATTTGCTCAGCCTCCTGGTCATTTCTGGGCTGGCGGCGATGCTTTTAGTGGAGATCTACGCCCCACAATCCTGGCCATTGTTTCCTTCGTGCTCTACAACCTGGTCATTCTAGTCCCCTTAGCCCAGGAGCTGCTGAAGGTGCAGCATCTGCGCGGAATTCAGGATTACTTGTTGATTGCAGCTGCCGCTACGATCTGGGTTTTCCTGCTACGTGGAATCTGGCGCTTTAGGCTAGTTCAACTGGGTACGAGGAGGCTTTCTAACATGTTGGGAGGGGACACGGAAGATTGATCCAGTGAGAGTTCTAAATCACAACCGTTGCCCACACGGCTCGCGTAAATAAGGACCCGTGAGGACCGAGGTAGCGGTTTTAGACCACTGGGTTCACATCCGTGCCACTCGCAGGGATGATAAGGTCGATGGTTTGAGTCCATTCGCACTCACATTTTCAATCACGGCACATGTTGCAGCGGATTTAATTTTCGGGCTAGATGATGTTTTGCCCTGAGCACCCCCGAACGAAGCGACCGGGGTCGGTCCAACCTATTAAACCACCGCAAGATGACCCGGTGATTTTGTAATTAGCCAGCACATATGTCCCCAGCGAAAGAAAGAGATCATCATCAGAGCTGATTTGTTGCCAAGAAATCCAATCAAGAGAGTACAATAGGTCAGATATATACACGGAGTTTGCGAAATGGCGAAAAAGAAAGGTCGTATCGGAATATTAACGGGCGGCGGAGACGTCCCAGGGTTGAATCCAGCCATTCGGGCGGTCACTATACGGGCGTTACGGGAAGGCTACGAGGTGGTGGGTTTGCGGCGAGGTTGGGCGGGGATCGTAGACGTTGTGAGGGACAAGAAGGCTGACAACAGCAACAATGTAATGAAGCTGACGGAAGAGGTCGTAAATAAGGCGGGCAGAACCGGGGGCACGTTCCTTCACACCTCCCGTGCTCGCCCGAGCCACATGAAGTTAAGCCAGGTGCCAGACCATCTAAAAGATACCTACAACCAGGAGATGAACGATCTTACCCCCGAGGTGCTTAAAAACCTGGAATTCTTGAATGTTGAGTATTTGATTCCCATTGGTGGCGATGATACCTTGAGCTATGCGGTCCGCTTATTCCAAGAAGGAGCGAAGGTCATCGCCATTCCAAAGACGATGGATAACGATGTGCCTGGCACGGACTACTGCATTGGATTCAGCACGTGTATAACGCGCACGATCCAGATCACCAACAGCTTGCGTACGATCGCCGGCTCGCATGAAAGGTTCATGGTCATAGAAGTATTTGGGCGCTATGCCGGCTTCACCGCTATGCTGCCGACGATGGCCGGGGCAGCAGACCGTTGTGTGATACCTGAGTTTGAGTTTGATATTGATCGATTAGCAGAGCTCCTTTCATACGACCGCACCCGCAACCCGAGCAAATATTCCATCGTGCTGGTCTCGGAAGGAGCAATGTTCGAAGGCGGCGAGATGGTCTTTAAGGACCTGGCGGTGGACGCCTATGGGCATAAGAAACTGGGTGGAATTGGCGACCTGGTGTCGGTGAAGCTGAAGGAACTCTCACCAAAATACAATGACGGATTTCATGTTAATGTTGTCACCCAGAAATTGGGCTACCTGGTGCGCGGCGGGGATCCGGATGCGATCGACTCCATCGTCCCGATGGCGTATGGAAACTTGGCTCTGGATCTCATCTTACAAGGGGTTCACGGTCGCTTGGTGGTGCTCAGGAATGGTCGTTATGACAATGTGCCCATCGATGTTGTGACGAGCAAGAGTAAAACAGTGAATGTCGACAAGTTTTACAACGCCGACCGACTGCGTCCAGCCTACCGCAGTTTCGAGATGAATCCTCTCTTCATCATGACGGAAGGTTAACGAGTCCGATTTTAAGTAGAACACACCCTCACCCTGAGTCAGTATTTATGAATCATCTAAAAGAACGAAAACGCCCCCCGGTAACTGAGGGGCGTTTTGTAGACTTCGAGTAGATGGCAGACGCCAAACCTACCTCAACCTGAAACTCCCCGACCCCGGATCAAACGTGACCTCGATACGATGCAATGCGTCGTTGTAACCATCAGATTCCCAGATGCCGATGTCCCGATCGTCATCCCCAAGGTCATCCACGAGCGAATAGCTCCCGGGGATGTGCACGCTGCCTGAGCCCGAATCGCGGATGATGACTCGCACTCCTGCGTTCTTAGGGACATTGATCGTGAGGCTCCCGGATCCGCCATCTATTTCCGCCTCGATAGTAGAGCTATTTCCAATTACGATATTGAAAGAACCTGAACCAACATTGATCGCAAAATCTATTTTGGCGTCGTCTTCGATTTCGATGTCGAAGCTTCCCGAACCGCCGTCGATGTTCGCTGTGTACGAAGATGCACTTGCGGGAAGCGTTAGGGTCGTGCTACCTGACCCTCCATCAACACCCAGAGCGGACAGATCTAAATCCATGAGATCGAGTACCGCCGAGCCTGAGCCGACATCCACGTAGAGATCCATGGGCACATCAGGGATGAGCCCGATCTCCCAGATGGCGTCGCTCATAAGCAAGCTGTCCCAATCAAAACCGAAGAAGCTGTAGTCGCCCGCGGGTTCCACGCGGATAATCTTCTCTTGATTTCCCCTGGCCGAGAAACGGACATCTGTTACGGTATCCAATTCCGCCTCGATTAACATCTCAGGGCTTGATAATGAATCGATGGTCGAGGGGTATCGCTCAAGGTCGAGAGTGATTTCCGCTGATGTTGTACCGCCGAGTGGTTCGCTGAACTGCAGTGTTTTGAGCTCTCCTCCCTGTTCAAGCCCGAGCGTGGGAGCGAGGAAGAGCAGGGCGATGACCAAAGCGATAAAGCCAATGCCGATGAGGCTCCCGATGATGGGCGAGCGCCGCCCGATGAGGATATATAGCCCGATGAATACCAGCGCCAAAGGCCATAGACGAAGAAGGAGGCGTAGACTGGGGACTGGAAGGAGATTCAGGCTCCCAAACAGCCAAATGACCCCTACTCCGATGAGTAAAACGGGCCAAAAAATCGAACGATAACCGGACTTATTATTCTCTTCCAAGGCTTCCTCTCTAAGATTGTCTGAGTCAATAAATATTGGGAACCGTCAGTCGGATAAATCGGTATATGTGGGGTGTGTCATTTGCCCAAACCCCACATATGCAGCTCCCCTTCTCGCTTCTAGGATCTTTCGGGTGCAGTCCTAGTAGTTCCTACTCAGGGTCATTCTGAGCGACCGTTGAGCGTTGATGGACATCTCAATCCGAAAGGGTTGAGTTTATGGAGAGCAGATCCGATATTTCGAGTGTCTTGTTTGGATCGCCGATTAACTATTCGTCGCTCTGCAGATCACCTTCATCCACTAAGGCAGGGTGCGAAAGTTCATCACTCTGTGGATCTCCTTCATCTACTACAACAGGCGGCGAAGGCTCATCGATCACTGGTCCTTTGCGGGCGAAGCTGCGTATCAGGATCCAGAAACCCACCAGAATCACCAGGGCAGGAAAAACGTATTGGAAGGCCTCGACCATCAGGAAGGATAATCCGATAGCGGCCATGATCCCCCCGGGGATGAGCGGCCACCATTGCTTTGGATTGCGGATGTAAACAACAAAGAAAGGAATGGCGATGACGAACATGACGTAGGCGGGAACCAGAAAGTCGCTGAGAATCCTGAGTTCTTCCAACAGTATCATGACCCCGATGCTCAATAAGACATAGGCGGGTATCAGCGCCCACCACTGTGCGCGGTCCCGCAGGTATACCACCAGGAACGGCAGGGCGATGGCCGTTAGAACAAAGGTAGCCTCGAAGGCATCGGGCAGAAAGGCTGTCTCACTCAACAAGACCAGGGCGGCAACGGCGATCAAGACGTATGCGGGTATCAGCGCCCACCACTGTGCGCGATCCCGCAGGTACACCACGATAAATGGTATCGCGATGGTACATAGCACATATGTTGGCAAGAACTGATCGCGCAGTACGTTCAATTCAACCAGCGCCAGCAGCCCGGCAATTGCCCACAGCACATAGGTGGGAATGAGTGGCCACCATTCTGAGCGGTCCCAGAGAAAGACGCCAAATATCCCCAAACCCGTGATGGCAAGAATGGCAACCCATGCCCACGGGTTGAGATCGGTGAAGGATTCCACCAGCCCCACCACACCGAAGATGATAAGTAGACCTCCCCAGACGAGAGCCTGGTTTCTCGATTGCTGTTTCATCATTTATCCCTCGCTTTCTCCTCTAATGGATGTACCTAAAATTGAGTCAAGATAGATCTAAATTCTATACGTGTTTAGAGTGCAGATAGTCGCAACCACTCTTCGCCGAGCTTTGTGAGGCAGTCATCAAATAAAACACCATGTAGAAGGAAGAGTTTTGAAAATGGAGCGATAATCGGCCCTGCTCGCTTGATGGGAATACCTACATGTGCGTAATTTTTTTGATTGTTGTTAAATTCTCCCGTACGCAGTTCTCGCCGGCGGCGATGATTTCAGCGGCGTGGGTGAAGCCGGAGAAGACACCAGCTTCGGGTGGAATAAGTGGGCACAGAAGGAGATCGGGTGGCGTCTCTTTCAGCCTCACTTCCGTCATAGCCCGAGAGACGATGAGGGCGACGCGCATGAGATCTTTGGCGATGCCGCGTGAAAAGATGGAACCATCTGTTTGGGAGTCCAATTCACCCGCGTCTAACGCGGCGGTTACGTTAACGGCGATGACCACGTCAGCGCCGAGCAGCCGCGGCAGTTCGGCGGGGAGGTTGTTCAAGACCCCCCCGTCCACAAGTTGGCGGCCGTGGAGCTCAACCGGTGGAAAAACGCCGGGGAAGGCACTTGTCGCCATTACGGCATCGAGAACGTTGCCATCCTGGAGGGTGTACTCCGTGCCGCTTCTAAAGTCTACAGCCTGCATGGCCAGCGGATAATTAAGTTCGTCGAAGGTGAGGTGCTCGTCCACAAAATTGGTGAGGTATTTGCGGACGTGTTTACCAGCCAACAACCCCCGGCGCGGCGGTCGGAGGTCGACAAGCGCTGCTAACTCTCGCAGGTTGGCCAGTTTTAAAGCCGCGGCCTCGAGTTCAGACGCGCTCATTCCCGCGGCATACGAGGCGGCGATCAAGCCGCCCATGCTGGTGCCGGCTAAGGCGTGAATCGGCACACCCTGCTCCTCGAAGACCTTGAGCACACCGATATGGGCCAGGCCGCGCGCCCCGCCTCCACTTAGAGCCAAGCCAACCTGTGGGGCTTTTCTCCATCTGAACAGCGTTTTAAACATCTTATCTAGGTTAACATGTGCTGTGCTGTACGTAAAGCACTTTCGGCCTTGCGGTAGGGATCATGCCAGGCCTGATGGGTAGTACAATGAGGACAGGGTTCAAGCGGGTTGGAAGATTGATCGAGGAGGAATGCTATGCGCATCGCCGTTTTCTCCAACGCTTATTTACCGTCGATCAGCGGTGTCGTTAATTCAATCACGCTGTTTCGGAAAGGGCTCATCGCCGCGGGGCATGAAGTCCACGTCTTCGCGCCTGAATACGAGGAATATGAAGATGAGGAGCCCTACATATTCCGTTTTCCAGCCCTCGACCTGTCCGGTCAACTTGATATCTCGATTATCGTCCCAATAAAAAACCTACTAGAACCGGCCGTGAGAGGTGTTAAGCCGGCGTTGATCCACTCCCAGCATCCCATATGGATGGGTGATCTGGCCGTTTCCTTAGCGCGCGCATTGAACATTCCCCTGGTGTTTACCTTTCATACGCAGTACGAGAAATATGTCCAGCAGTACACACCCATCGCCCCGAAATTGGCGGGGCTTATCACAGATGAAGTCATCAAGCGTTATCTGAGGAATTGTGAGCACGTCGTCGTTCCTACAGAGAGCATTCGCGAGATGCTCGCGAAAGACTATGACATCGAGCGGGGAGTATCCATCGTCCCCACGCCGGTCGATCTGGTGAAGTTCCAAGATATTCAACCAGAGAATGTCCGCGCGAAATTCGGATTAGATGGAAAAGAAGTGCTCCTATTTGTCGGTCGCCTGGCTCGCGAGAAAGGGCTTGATATGCTCTTGCAGGCATTCACCCTGATCCAGGAACTACGACCGGGAGTGCGACTGCTGCTGCTGGGAAGAGGCCCTTATGAGGGGGCGCTGAAAGCCAAGCTGGCAAAGTTAGGCCTTAAGGATCTTGTGATCTTCGCTGGAGCGGTGCCGCACGAGGAGGTCCCCGGCTATTACGCCGCTGCTGACTTGTTTGTCTTCCCTTCTACGACGGAGACTCAAGGGTTGGTCATCATCGAAGCCATGGCTGCCGGCCTTCCTGTCGTGGCCGTACGGGCGCCCGGGTCAGTCGATGTTTTGACCGAGGGCGGCGGCGTTCTCACAGAGAATAAACCAGAGTTGTTTGCGCGGGAGGTGGTGGACATTTTGGCGGTTTCAGAGCGACAGAAGGAATTAAGTGACGAGGCGCGCCGGGCGGTTCAGCGCTATTCCATCTCAGATGCGACCGCACGCATGCTTAATGCTTATGAGACCACGCTTGAAAGTTGGGAGAACCGAGGTCGGGGACGGTGATGTGTGAACCGTGGTTTGCTTGGTGGCGAGCAATGTTGTATTCTTCACCGGAAGGCTAGGATAAGACCGTATTTGCAGTAGGATTGCAGTGAAGTTCTCTTGGAGGAGACAACATGACTGACCAACCTGAACAACCTGTGCAACCTGAACAACCTGTACAACCACCACCGCCTGCACCGCAAGAAGCTAGTGATGGAGGCGGCAATAAACACACCCTGCTCTACGTTCTCGTCGGGGTTGTAATTGTGCTACTCCTAATTTTGCTTCTCATCAATATAGTTGGACCCTCTTCGCAGCCCCCATCCACCGAGGACCCAGCCGTACCGATGGATACAGCCATTCCCCCACCGCTGCCTACAGAAGGACCGACGCCCACACCGATCTCGGGTGATCCCCGCGACATCCTCGGATCACCGGTATTTCTGGATGAGTTCGACAATGACGAGAATTGGGATGTTTACGACAATGATTGCTTTAAGTCCGAGATTACGGGCGGTAAATTCCAAATGACCGCCAAGGGCGCGCCAGACTTTACATCGGTCACTTGCTGGGAACTCACCTGGCCCAAGGTCACCGACTACTATCTGGAAGTGACCGCCACTTCACCGGCCGTATGTGAGGGCATTGATCGTTGGGGACTCTTCTTCCGAGGACCCGATACAAAGCGAGGATATGCATTGCTGCTCACCTGTGACGGTCGTTTCGTGATGGCCAACATCGATGGCACTGGTGTGCACTACATCGCCGGACCGGAGACCAGTGGAGCGATCAATGCTGGTCCAGGACAAACCAATCGGATAGGCGTAGGCGCAAAGGACAACAACTTCTGGATTTACATTAACGGCGTCAAGCTTGCGGAAGTGCAGGACAGCGCCTATACGGACGGCGTACGAATTGGACTGGCTGTCGGATCGACGAACACCGAGAACATGACGGTCTTTTTCGATGAATATGCCTACTGGAACTTGCCTGAGTAGATCGGAACGATAAACGCCAATTGTTTCTGGTAATTCTTGCCGGGGATAAAGTTGGGTTTACAAATGGTGCGCTGATCGTAACAAGATCAGCGCACCATTTCGATTAAACCGGAGAGATATTTGCAGATGTGTTTACCAGCCAACCCCTATCCTATTTTGATTATTCAGTTTACTTCACCAAGTCGAGCGCTGGCGGCAGAAAGAAGAGTTTGCTCTCGTCGTAGGTGATATTAAGTTCTGCGTTGCCGCTGACCTTTACCGTCTGACCGATGATCTGTGCGTTGATCCCTATTGTCGTGCCCCCACCCTCCAGCGTGACCAGAGAAGATGGGGCGTAGATCGTTCCGGCGTAAAGTGTGTTTGATGCGCCGGTGATTGTGATCGGGTTGGTGTTGTTGGGGTCAACGTACAGAAGCATGCCCGCCCAGTCGTTATACGATGGGTCCACCAGACTGTTGGGGGGTTCCACAGCGCGGAGGTTGACGAGTGTATTGCCGCCAAGGTCAAACCCGCCGTCCTGCATATAGATGAAAACGTCAGCGCCCGTGATCGAGCCGCCGTTGCTTGTGAAGCCTTTGTGACCATCGATGCAATACATGCCGGGATCCATGGTGACCGCCGCTCCGGCTAATACCGTGATTTCATCATAACGACCTGGAAATATCGTTGTAGCGCCGGCGCTGGTGATTTTCATTGTCCCATAATTCCAGAGGCCGCTGCAGTCGGGGGTGCCCATCATGGGCCGGATGCGATCGCTCTGAACGTTCTCTATCGGTGTTGGGCTCACCGCGCCGCTGCCGCCCATGTCGAAAGTTCCCACAACCTCGATGCCATCCGGCGGAGTTACCGTAATCGCGCCGCCGCCGCCCTGTACACCGGATTGGCAGCTCGCGCTGGCGGCGTCGGAATTCGAAAAGACGCCGCCGCCGGTGATGTTGGTGTCTCCAGTCCCCGAGAACCAGACTCCCTTGCAATCATGCTCGGTGGTGGCGAAGATCGCGTGCCCTGGCGAAAAGTTTTGCGTAGGCCAGACGCGCGACACGGCCTCGACAGCGTCGCTCAATCCTCCTGAGAAAACAAGATGGGCGAAGCTGGTATTTACCTTATGCTCGATATACACACGGATATATTCAGGATCCCCGGCGTATTGACCTTCACGCGGTGGATTGGTCACCTCGATGGTCAGATCAGTCCCGACACCAAGAATGCAATCTGGCCCCGCAGGGATGCAGTGTTGCGCTGTGGTGGCGAAGTCGTTGATTGTCGTGCTGGTCAGCGCTGCGGTGCCGAGCGGTTGGCCTTTGATCTTGGCCAGGGCGGCAGCCATGGCGGCTGCGTCTGCGGCATTTTGAGCACGCCGGTGCTCATGATAGAGATTGCCGCCATCGATCGCTAAAGCAGAAAACCCGAGCATGCCGATCATCATCATCGCCATGATGACGTAAGACTGACCTGATTCAAAACGCTTTCTCTTCATTTCACACCATCTTTTCATGTACTCAAAAGTCCCAGATTGTTCAGCACGGTGGCTGAAGGATCGTATCGATCGCTTCCGCTTCCAGATGTAAGGTGTTTCCGGCGATGAAAGGGGCAACGATGTTGAAGTCGTACTCCACCGTTACGCTGACGGTATTGCCGGCACAGGCGCTGCCCGAGACAACAACATCAATTTGATCATCACCGAAGGCTGAAAGATCGATTGGTTCCGCGGAAGTATCGCGAACTCGGGAGCGAACACCGGTGACGTCGGCAGGAGCGATGGAAGCGTAGGCTGCGCCCTCTTGAGCGGCATCACGGATGCTGATGTAGCTGAAATAGGCACGACCGAAGTCCATGCCGCCGGCGAGCAGGACCAGGATGAAGATCACCCCAACTGAAAACTCGGTGAGGCTCTGGCCTCGTTCTCCTTTGCGCTCTCTTTTCATCTTCATGATGTACCCTCCTCTTCCTGGCAAAATAAGTGCTGTTCCCTTCGTGTTACTTAACATAGATATCCCGCAGGACAGTTCGTTTTGTTTCCGATACGATCGGGATCGGCGGGATGTTGACCAGTGGGACGATCGGGTCGAAAGTAAGGTTG
>SOJU01000240.1 GCA_004376465.1 Anaerolineales bacterium
CCCTTCAAAGTGGACATGACACAGGGGAATCTTGCACAGCGAGCCATCCTCAAGCCAACCCCGCGCCCGTAGTCCTTCCACAGCCTCGAGCGCCCGCTTATTATCAGGGCTCCGAAGTTTTCGAATAAGGCTCATTACTGTTGCCATCTCGGCCTCCTCTCTGATAAAACCTATGAAGCCAGCTCGACCATGATTTCGTGCTGTAAATGGTCTTGATGCTTATTGTCAGTTTAGAAGACACTGGTCACAAACTCGGTCGCTAAACGGTATCAAACCGGTAACAAATCCCAGAATAACTAACTCTTGATGTAGGAAACAAAAAAGGATGGCGATGCCATCCTCTGCCGAGTACAAGATAATTTCTCATCAATCTCACTGATGAGAGCACAGCTTGCGAGATCGGTTTATATTGCTATGGTACTCACCCTAGATTAGCCGTTCAACTCATCTAAAGCGGTATTCGAAAACGGAATCGGCTTCCCTTCCCCAGGTCTGACTCCAGCTCGATGGACCCTCCATGTCCCTCAACAATTCGTTTGGCGAGGGAAAGTCCTAATCCTGTGCCCAAGTGGTTATGGTCTTTAGCTTGTGGAGTCCGGAAGAACTCCTCGAAGATTTGAGCTTGATGTTCCGGAGAAATACCAATCCCAGTATCTTCCACCGTACCTATCGCCCAGCCCTTGTCCTCTTCGAGAGTAATGACGACCTCTCCGCCTTCGGGAGTGTATTTAATGGCGTTTGAAATCAGGTTCGTCCACAGTTGCTCCATCTGTTCTGGAACAGCCTCAAGGCTAGGGCGCTGGCGGATATTTACCTCGAGCTTCAACCCCTCATCGACTGCCTGTGATTGGAAAGGTGGAATTAGTTTCTCCAATACATCTGCCAGAGAGAGATCCTTCGACATTTCCGGCGTGATCTCCTCCCTGGCCGCAGCCAGATTTAGCAAATCGTTGACTAGGTCGAGAAGCTCATGGGAGCGGGCGACAGCCCGTTCTAGGATCTCCTCCTGCTGCTCGGGCGGTACATATCCCTTGAGTATTGAAAGGAGGAAACTCTGCAGAGCCGCAATGGGGGCTCGCAATTCATGCGCCACCATCAAGGTGAAATGTGTCTTGTATTGATCAAGGCGCTCCATCTCTTCATTCACGCGGGCGAGGTCTTCTGCCTCTCTTTCGATCGCTTGTAAGCGCTTGGTCTCCAGCGCCAACTGTCGTCTCTCGATCCCCTGATGTACCGTGAGGAGAAGAATATCGGTATCGAAAGGCTTTGGGACAAAATCGTACGCGCCTTTCTTAATCGCCTCAACCGCCAGCTCTACCGTTGCGTAACCTGTCACAATGATGGCTACCGTTTCCGGGTCCTTCTCATGAATGGGGATGAGAAGGTCTGTGCCTCTTCCATCCGGCAGCATCACGTCGAGAAGAACAAGATCGAAGATGGTCTCCTGTATTTTCTGTAATCCCTCCTTAAAATTACCCGCCGTCTCCACAGAGAAACCCTGCGGGGTTAGAGCCCGCCGGCAGCCTTCGCGAATGCCCAGTTCATCATCTATGACGAGAATATTGCCTTCCGTTTTCATCGCCTCTCCGCCACTTTCAGACTGCCGACTCGTTCGCGGAGTCGGTTACACTCGCAGGCAAGCGCATAGGAAGGGTTATCGTGAACGTCGTACCCTCCCAGATTTTGCTCTGGACTGCAATCTGCCCCCGATGCATTTTAATAATGCCATATACGATCGACAGCCCAAGTCCTGTTCCCTTGCCTAAGACCTTCGTGGTATAGAATGGAGTGAATATCTTGTGCAAATCCTCCTTGGGAATGCCACTCCCGGTGTCTGTGAATTTGATCTCGATACTCTGATCTTCGATAGGTCGTGTTGAAATTGTGAGCGTGCCCCCATCCTCCATAGCCTCAGCAGCATTCGTGATCAGGTTGACGAAAACCTGCTGCAATTGACCTGGATCGGCCTGGATCAAAGGCAAATCAGGGCTGTACTCCCGGATAACCTCTATGTCTTTGAAGGTCGGATGCTGTTCGAACCCCTTGATCGTCTGATCCATCAGAAGAAAGACATCGGTTTGCTGCGCCAGGACATCCTGCTGCCGGGCGAAGTTCAACAAATTTGCGACGATCAACTGACAGCGCTTGGTCTCAGAGATGATCATGTTGAGGTCATCCCGGCGGGGATCGTCTTTATCCGCTTCCTTAAACATCACATCTGAGAAGAGCAGAATCGTACCGAGTGGATTGTTGATCTCGTGGGCAATACCCGCCGCAAGCTGCCCC
This sequence comes from Anaerolineales bacterium, assembly GCA_004376465.1. Taxonomy (GTDB): domain Bacteria; phylum Chloroflexota; class Anaerolineae; order Anaerolineales; family E44-bin32; genus E44-bin32. The sequence continues at coordinate 2,287 of SOJU01000240.1, forward strand.
ATGGATGCAAGCTTCTCCTTTTGAAGCAATTCTTGCTGTGTCTGCTGCAGTGTATTTGCCATTTTGTTGAACGAACGCCCCAGAATGGCTAGCTCGCCCTCACCAGTGGCTTGAACCTGGACCGCCATGTTCCCTTGAGCAAGTTGCCGATTAGCTTCCACCAGGGAAGCGATAGGGCGGGTGATCAATCGCGCAATCGGCACAGCGATTACGCTGGCGAGCACGATGCAAACGAGGGCTATCAGAATGACTTGATTTTGAAAGGTCTCTACCAGCGCCTGGAACGTTGACTGCAGCGCACCCACATAGAGAATGCCCACCACATCGCCTGCGTGATCTCGGAGGGGTTCATATTGCGTGATGTACATCTGATTTACAACAAAGGCATTGCCAACGTAGGTTTGACCTTCCTCCAGCACGACCTCGAACACCTCTTTAGAAACGCGTGTGCCAACGGCACGCTCGCGCTCCTCGGTCATTACATTCGTTGATACCCGTAAATCACCGAAGAATATCGTCACAGTGTCGACACCGGCGACTTCCTTGATACGATCTACAAGCGTGAAATCGTTGTTGATTAAATATGCCGCCACAACCGCGCCGACAACATGCCCCCCCTGATTTTTCAAGGGAGAGACACCCGTTAAGGCAAGCCCGGCTGTCCCTTCACGTGAATCATACGGCTCATCAGCAGCTTTTGGAGTCTCAAATAAGGTTACGAACGCCTGAACTTCAAGCCCAACTTGTTCCAAAAACCCAACAGGGATAACTTCTGTAGATGATTTACTCTCTCCAGAGGATAGCACCTCGATAATGATTGGTAATTCCCCCCAATTTCCACCATTGATGACTGGCGAAAGCTCACCCTCCGCGGAGAGCACACGCCCGACCAGTATTTCCCCGTTATTATCAACCACGGCAATAAAGTGAGTGCCGCCCAGTGCAAGTACAGCAATCTTATTGGTTATCTGCTGGTCAATAGCAGCTAAAGCATCAGCGCGGTTATGGATAGCGCCTGGCAAGTGATGGTTCACCCAATGGTCGAGGGAGAGACGATGTGTGATAGCCGCAATCTCGTTCAGCTTGCTCTGGTAGAAGGCATCAGCCAAATCCATGTCCCGGGCTACGCGCTTGTTTTCAGCTGCGGCTAGATAGTTCCCAATCACTCTCGAGGTTGCAAGTGCAAACACACCCACTGTCAGAGTGGCAACGAGTGAGAAAGAAACGATCAAAACGAGCAGCAAGCGCCCACCTAGCAATCTATCGAGGAATCGCTTCATGACACTGATCCATATTTTAAATTTATGATCCTGCTCTTCCATCTTGCATTTAACACCGTCGCCAGGCTACCCATAGATACGCCTGATACCGAAGGCGATCGACCCAACTATTTCCCAGCATATGACTATGCGCGATTGTAGTGGGAGATTGATCAATGAACTGGAAGAGCTTGATTTTTGGAGTCAGTGAATGCACGGCTCGGGTCCTCCCCCCACAAGACATATCGAGTCACCTACAGTATAGAACCACAGACTACACCACCAAGTGTCGAATGTCATCGACAGGCTCCTTAGAAGGGCTGTCTAATGGTCTAGCCGTCCTTGGAGCATGAAAAAGAATTCGAACTACCTTCATCGAGGACAGTTTATTTTACTGGCTCCTCGCTGTTTCATGTGGGTAAGTTGAACTTAAGCTGTCCAGCGATGAGATAGGCCATGGTGATGAGATTACGGTTAGTTCGAT
>SOJU01000076.1 GCA_004376465.1 Anaerolineales bacterium
TCGCCGTGATTGGAATCTGTTCAATCGCTGAACCCCATTGGAGAAAGAACCCGTCGCGATCGAGGTAGTATCGCGCCGCGATCAAGCCGTAGAGCCGGTAACCCACGACCATAGACAGCGGTAAGGAGAGAAGAGGCAGAAGCACCCACAACACCATCCAAACCGAGATCGAATCCGTCGCCAGCATGACTATGCCAAACACACCCGCTCCCAAGAGGAGCAGGAGGATTACGAAGCCAAAGATCATCCCCTGCGAGCGTGATGGGAGAAAGTTCATTTCCGTGCCCCCCCGATACTCAGATCCGGAAACGACCTTTGATATTTCTTATGAAACTTGTCGTTGTTTTTCATTAATGGATTCTCAAAGCGCCGGTCTTGCTCTATTTGTTCACGGCGCGAATGTGCCATGTTCGTTCCGGGTTGCAGACTCATTATAGACCGCGCATGTCGGGGCGATCAAGCATGTGGAGTCGGTTTCCAATACACGACGAGATGCACTCGATGTTTATAAGCGCTGATTTTCATCGATAATTCGCGGCGCACCCTTCTACCCCCCTTTCCAAAAAAGAAAATCCGCCCAAGAGGAACACGCGGGCGGACTTCGTTTCACTCGCTAACGAGAAGTAGATTAAGCTTCTCGGAATTCTCCTTCGACGACTTCTTCATCATCCGCGCTGCCCTGGCTGTCGGTCTCTTCAGCTTGTGGTTCAGCCTCCTGAGCATACATCTGCTGGCTCAGCGCATGACTGGCCTGGTTTACTTCCTCGGTCAGTCGCTTAATTTCCGACAAATCTTCGCCCTGCATTACTTCTCGCAGCTCAGTGATTTTCTCTTCGATCTGCTCTCTATCCTTCGCCGGCACTTTCTCGCCCAAATCTTGTAGGGCTTTTTCGGCCTGGTAGGCGAGCGAATCGCCTTCGTTCCGGGCGTCTGCCAACTCCCGCCTTTTACGGTCATCAGCCGCGTGGGATTTTGATTCCTGAACCATCCGCTCTACATCATCCTTGTCTAGATTCGTAGATGCCGTGATGGTTACTTTCTGTTCCTTTCCCGTCGCTTTGTCCTGGGCTTTTACATTGATGATCCCGTTTGCGTCGATATCAAACGTCACTTCAACCTGAGGCAAGCCCCGCGGCGCTGACGGAATACCCTCAAGGCGAAATCGTCCGAGCGTCATATTGTCAGACGCCATCGGTCGCTCACCCTGCAGAACATGGATGTCGACTGCGGTCTGATTGTCCTCCGCCGTGGAGAAGATCTCTGCCTTCTTGATCGGGATTGTGGTGTTGCGTTCGATCAGAGTCGTCATCACACCACCAAGCGTTTCTACACCCAGCGAGAGCGGTGTAACATCGAGCAGCAGAACATCCTTGACTTCGCCGGCAAGCACGCCGCCTTGAATAGAAGCGCCAACAGCCACAACTTCATCCGGGTTAACGCCCTTATGGGGTTCTTTCCCCGTCAGTTCACGGACCAGGTCCTGCACCATGGGCATGCGTGTTGCTCCCCCAACAAGCACAACTTCATCTACGTCCGCGGTCTTGACATTAGCGTCTTTGAGCACGGCCTTGAAAGGTCCCTTGATGCGATCGACGAGGTCTTCGGTTAGCTGGTCAAACTTTGAGCGCGTCAGTTTCATTTGCAAGTGCTTCGGGCCGGATGCGTCGGCGGTGATGAAAGGCAGGTTGATATCCGTCTCTGTCACCGAGGAGAGCTCTACCTTGGCCTTCTCAGCCGCCTCACGCAACCGCTGCAGAGCCTGCCGATCCTCGCGCAAATCGATCCCCTGCTCTTTTTTAAACTCCTCGGCGATGTAGGTGACGATCCGTTGATCCCAATCGTCGCCTCCCAAGTGCGTGTCGCCGTTTGTCGCTTTCACCTCGACAACACCTTCACCCACTTCCAGCAAGCTGACATCGAAGGTTCCGCCGCCCAAGTCGAAAACCAGGATGGTCTCGTTCTCCTTCTTGTCCAGGCCATAGGCCAGGGCTGCCGCTGTTGGTTCGTTGATAATCCGCATCACTTCCAGCCCGGCGATCTTTCCCGCGTCCTTGGTAGCTTGCCGCTGGGAATCGTTGAAGTAAGCCGGAACCGTAATCACGGCTTTAGTCACCGATTCGCCCAGATATGCCTCGGCGTCTTTCTTTAACTTTGCCAGAACCATCGCCGAGATCTCTTGCGGGGTATATTCGCGGCCGGTTGCCGGTATCTTCACCTGCGCGCCACCCGCAGGACCCTTTATTACATCGAAGGAAACCATCTTGCGTTCGCCCTCGACCTCGTCAAAATGTCGTCCGATGAAGCGCTTAATGGAGTAAACCGTGTTCTCGGAGTTCACAACAGCCTGTCGTTTGGCCGTCTGGCCGACGAGGCGTTCGCCATTTTTCGTAAACGCAACCACAGAGGGGCATAAACGTCCGCCCTCCGCCGTGGTGATCACTGTTGGATCGCCGCCTTCCATTACCGCGACGACGCTGTTCGTCGTTCCTAAGTCAATACCAATAATCTTCGCCATTGTTTGTCACCTCTTATGATAATCTGATAGCTTTATCATAGGCGAATTACGCTAGAGAACTATTAACGCCCCGTTGGAGATAGATATGCTCCTAGCCCGTCGATCTTTCTATGGCTGGTATTAGTAATAGGCTGTCGACTGAGCGGTTTATCATCTGGGGTGCGATCTTCGCGCCCGGTTACGTAAGACGATCTGCAATCACAGCGTCTATTTGTACAGATCCTGTTGACGCCCAATCTTGGCGCCCTATGGATTATGCGCTTTTATCCATCTTCACCGAGAAGATCGATATGATCTAAGGACAACATTACGGAGATTCCATGAGCGAATTGAAACGATTCCGAGAAGAGAAAGATAAGTTTTTTCTGCATGACCATCATAGTCCACTTGATGATGAACAAAGGGGAGATTTCAGTGGGTTGAGATATTTCGCGGAGAATCCCGATTTGCGTATTCAGGTCGAAATCGAGCGTTTTCCAGAAGGGAACCAGATCCCGATACAAACGAATACGGGAGATGTGCAGAACTATGACAGATTCGGCCGTTTCCACTTTGAGGTTGATGGGGAGGGTGTTGAACTCACCGTGTTCCAGAACGAGCATGGTTTCTTCCTGCCCTTCGCGGACTCGCTCGCTGGCCAGGAAACGTACGGAGCAGGTCGATATCTCGAGCCGGAATTACTCTCCGACGGCCGGCTGCTAATCGACTTCAATCTTGCTTATAACCCCTATTGTGCATACAACGCCAAGTGGTCTTGCCCGATCACCCCGGCCGAGAACAGGTTGAAAGTGCCCATCAGGGCAGGGGAGAAGGTTTTCGAGCTGCATTAATTAGGCGCGGCTAACCACAAGACACGAGACTTAAACTACACGCTTCAGGCGACACCGAGGATGGGAAGGAACCGCCAAAGGTGTCGCTTGTGCGTACTGGCTTGCTGTCAGCGTTTTGAACGCATAGATCTCCAGATTCTTCTCACAAAACTCTCACCCACAGCTAACCCACTTCTCATATGGTGGAGATAACCTTAAAGACGAAAAGGTAAATGAAAAACAGGGAATCAAGCAAGTTAAAGTCCTCAAAAAAACAGTATCCACGGATTTACGAAAAGGTCATCCCCATCACCTTGGTGATTCTCGTCCTGGCAACAGTCTTTATCCTCTTGGTAATTGCTGCTTTCGCTCTCGGGTTTTTCCCGGGGAGCGGTTAGCTATACTGTGAAAAGCATACCTGGGTTCTTGCAGCCTCGGGCACACTATTATTCATGAGGAGTAGAAATGACATTTATCAATACCATTGTCCCTTTAATTTCAAGCACTTTGAGTTTCGTCTTCGCTGTATTCATCTTCAAACGCTACGCCGATCGTAAAGGAACACATCTTCTGGTTTGGGGAATAGGTATGGTCTTCTACGGGATCGGTGGTTTCTGCGAGGTGTATTACGGCGCGGTTGGTTGGAATCCCTTGATCTTCCGTATGTGGTACTTGACCGGTGCCA
>SOJU01000210.1 GCA_004376465.1 Anaerolineales bacterium
GAACCCATTAAATACTTGTGGGAACTTGACAGGTCATTCCATATCAGGGGCGCACCCATGTGTGCGCCCGAATAAAAGTTCAATTTGTACTGGATATTCCGTAAGGGCACGGCGCCGCCGTGCCCCTTGATTGATAACCCATTGGTTTTGATGAAGAATGGGCTGATGTAGGTTTCTCCCCACGCTGGTGACGGTTTTTGGTGTCAGGAAACTCTGCTTCCGGTCGCAGGCGCAACCTGCTCCTTGAATCCCGCGCGTTAAACCTCCCGCAGGTTTCAAACCTGCGGGAGGTTAGGGTTTAATGGGCTGCACGAGGGTCGTGAGCCGACACCCGTGCCGGCTCGTACGGTTTAGTAAATGTGGGGGCGCACCCAATCGCGGGGAAAGCGGAATATCATCTGCAGAATAGGACGTTGAGCACTCATGTTCTGTTAGCACTGATATATTATATATTCTGAATATTGAATAACCTAAGGTGGATATGATGGACGGATATGAATGGCAAGGATCGCTCATGAAAGCGCTGGCTCATCCCGCTCGGCTCCAGATATTGGAGGTGTTGAGAAGCGATGGGGAGTGTTGTGTATGTCACATTGAGAACATTATGGGGCAACGACAAGCCTACATCTCTCAACAGCTCTCGCGTCTGCGGGAAGCGGGGCTTGTTGTGGATCGACGCGAAGGATTGAACGTGTTTTACTCATTGGTCGACGAATCCATTTCTCAACTATTGGAAGTCACCAGACAATCAGCGACGGATTTGGCTTCATTTAATGGAGTGCAGCTGAGCTTCCGTCAGCTTGAACATGAGGAGTCCTGCCCCTGCACCTGTCCCAACTGTGGGGTTCAGGATGAGGCGCACGCAGGACGAACTTCACAAGAATTAAGTCAAGTAACTTGATCTGGAGGATGGGCAATGATGGTTATTAAAGTCTTGGGTCCCGGGTGTAAAAACTGTGAACGCCTGGAGATGCACGCAGACCAAGCTGTCGAGCAGTTACAAGCCGAGAACCCCAAACTTGAGGTTACTGTCGAGAAGGTGACGGATGTGAATGCCTTCCTGGACTACGGTCTGCTGAAGACGCCAGGCTTGGTGATTAACGAGAAGCTGGTTTCCTCTGGAAGAATTCCATCTCCGTCCCAAATTTCCGGGTGGATAGAGGAAGCTCTGACTCAAGAAGAGTAGAAATATAACCCAACACGATGACCCTTCATCAAGTCGTTAATCAATGGAGAAGAACACGTTAACCATTATTTATGATCGCTATCCTTCGCATCATGATTGCAGAAGGGCTGCCCACGGATGATCCTCGAAAACATCGTTGAAACTATTGGGACCCTATTCTGGGCAGGTTGGACAAACCTGCTGGACTACCTGGCCGCGCATGTCCTTCTTTGTCTTGTCCCGGCTTTCGTCATTGCCGGTTACATGAGCGCCATGATCCCACAGGAGGCCATCACCCGCTATCTGGGCCCTAGAGCCTCGCGCTGGGTGAGCTACCCGGCGGCTGCAATTGGCGGGTTCATTCTTGCTGTGTGCTCCTGCACAATCCTTCCGCTATTTGCGGGAATCTGGAAACGGGGAGCAGGGCTTGGTCCTGCTATCACCTTCCTCTTTGTCGGACCCGCAGTCAACATCCTTGCTATCGCCTACACCGGCGCTGCGATTGGAATGGACATCGCCTTTGCCCGAATCGTACTCTCGATTGTATTCGGCATTGGTATCGGTTTAATCATGACATGGGTATTCCGAAAACAGGAGGCAGAAAGAGCTGCGGAAATGGACTCCGCGGGAATGTTCGATGGAAAATTAGAGGTGAACCCTGCGATCTGGGTAGTCTTTATTCTCCTCATTGCAGTACTTATCATCGGTACGCTGCAGATCGGGTTTCTAACGAACACCTGGCTCAGCCTGCGCATGCCAATGGACCTCCCCGAATCTGTCACCTCGAACCTCGGAAATCTCAACCTCGCCCCGCATGGAGCGCTGCTCATTCTGCTGCTTCTTCTTCTCGCTCCGGCTGCCTATCTCGGCCTCGAGAATATCCTCGAGCGTTTCAACCGCTGGACAACGCTCTCCATTTCTCTTGTTGCAATTACCCTTCTCGTAGCTTCAGTTTCGGTAAGTGAGGGGAGCGTCGTAGTCGGAATCACCGGCCGTTTCATCGGTGAAATCCTTCTCATCGTGGCGATCGGTGTCGTCGCCGCACGCAACTTCGAACGCTACGAAATTGCTGAATGGCTGTGGGAAACATGGAAATTCGTCAAACAGATCTTCCCGCTCTTAGTGTTTGGTGTTTTCATCGCCGGCATGGTACGAGTGATACTGCCCCAGGAGCTGGTTCAATCCCTCGCCGGTGAGAACACCCTATCCGCAAATTTCATCGCCGTGGTTTTTGGCGTCTTCCTGTACTTCCCGACGTTAGTCGAAGTGCCAATCGCGCGCATGTTCCTCGACCTGGGAATGCACCGCGGACCCTTGCTGGCCTACTTGCTGGCGGACCCTGAGCTCTCGATCCAGAGTATCCTTGTCACAGGCCGGATTTTGGGGCGAAAGAAGACGGTCGTATATGTTGCCCTGGTGAGTGTTTTCAGCACGCTGGCTGGTTATATCTTCGGTACCATCCTGGCGGCTTTCTGAGGGATTCGGTCAATCACACACGGAGGTCAATTTCCCAATGTCGCAAATGAATAAAATTGAACCCACGCAACCATCAGGCATGGTGGGGCGCTTATCTGTTTTGGATCGCTTCCTGCCATTATGGATCTTACTGGCCATGGCGGTTGGGGTGGGGTTGGGCGCCGCAGCGCCTGGCGTGAAGGATGTCTTCGACGCGTTGAGCATCGGCACCGTCTCCCTGCCCATCGCCATCGGTCTTTTGTGGATGATGTACCCCGTTCTGGCCAAGGTGAAATATGAGCAGTTAGGAAAGATCACCCAGGCAAAACAGCAATTTGGGGTGTCATTGACGTTGAACTGGATCATCGGACCAGCCCTCATGTTCATCCTGGCCTGGATCTTTCTCCCGGATCTCCCGGGCTACCGCACCGGATTGATCATCATCGGCTTGGCGCGCTGTATCGCCATGGTCCTGATCTGGAATATGCTCGCCGGAGGCGACAGCGAATACTGCGCCGTTCTGGTGGCTCTGAACTCTGTCTTCCAAATTTTGATGTATAGCCCACTGGCTTACTTCTACTTGCGCGTAGTGCCCGGTTGGTTTGGCGCCGAGGGCATGATCGTAGACATATCCATGTGGGATATCACCAAAAGTGTTCTCATCTTTCTGGGTATTCCATTGGCGGCCGGGGCGATCACACGCCTCGTGCTGATCAGGCGTAAGGGTACCGAGTGGTACGACGAAGAGTTCGCTCCCAGGTTAGGACCCACGGCTTTGATCGGTTTGCTCTTCACAATTGTCGTCATGTTCTCCATGCAGGGCGATAAGATCCTCGCCAACCCCTGGCACGTCCTGCGTGTGGCAATTCCCCTCTTCATCTATTTCGTGCTCATGTTCTTGGTGTCCTTCGCCGTCTCAAAATGGAGGGGTTTTTCCTACGAGATGTCGGCAACGCAGTCCTTCACCGCGGCGAGCAATAACTTCGAGCTGGCCATCGCCGTGGCGGTGGGCACCTTTGGCATTGCCTCTCAGGAGGCGCTGGCGACGGTTATTGGTCCATTGATCGAGGTTCCCGTCTTAATCGGGTTGGTATATGTCGCCTTGTGGATTAAGGACCGATTCTTCCAGATGCCTGTGGAGTCGGTTTCGGGTTAATTAAGGTTTTTCTATCTGACCTATCTGGAACCGTTCGTCATCCATGCTGTTCTTGTTGAGTCTACGCCCTATGGTTCAGACGCTTAAGACTCAGGAAGCTTAATCGCTCATTTTATTAAGTAGAGCCCGGTAGCTCTCCCCGCCATCAAAGATTATTGTTTTTTAG
>SOJU01000109.1 GCA_004376465.1 Anaerolineales bacterium
TCGAGTATTCTAATTAGCCATGAGACGTAAGGGACAGATCCTGATTGTTGTTGCTGTATTGATACCGGTCTTATTGCTCCTGTTAGCGGTTGCAGTGGATGCCGGAAGGTTGTTCATCGAGCGGGGGCGGATGAAGCGCGCCGCACAAGCGGCTGCGGACGCCGGCATCAGCGTCGTCGCCGAGCAGATGGTCACGCTCGCCGTCGCCCGCCAGACGGTTATGGCCAGCACACCATCGCCCACACCACCGGGTGTGATGACGGCAACACCCTTCCCGGGGGATGTCCCCGCGTGGCTCCAAGATGAGGATCGGGCGACATTAGTTTCGGATGTGATTCTCGGATTCGCGGCGACCGAGGCGGTCGAATACGCAAACCGGAACGGCTTTGATGTCGCCAATCCGGACACGCTAGCGATCGTTGTCACTTACCCGCAGCCCGGTTATGCGCCGGGGGACGCCAGCCTCCCTGTACTGCGGCTGTTGGTTTCAATTCGTCAGCGAGCGACGGTCCTTCTCGCCGGGTTATTAAGTGATCAGTGGGTTGACCTAACAGCCGACGGTCAATCGGAAATACCACAGAGATAGGCGGCAGATGTTCTGGACGCGCTTCTTACTTCAGGTGGTACCGTTTACCCTGCTGGGGCTCTTGGGTTCTATGGTAGGGCTGTGGTTTGGACCCCAGGAACCGGGCAGTACATTCATGCTGCTGGCTGGTGTGGTCAGCTTGCTGCTGTTCATCGCTTTGATGACCTTCAAGTCCGTACCGGGATGGAACGTTGGTCTATTGGCAGCGCTCGGCATTGCACTCGGTGTGTTCCTGCGAGCGCTGGCAGCAGATGTGATGTTCTCGGCCTGGCTGCTTTCGGCCTTGCTTGCTGTGCTGGTGTTCGCGGTCGCCGCGTGGATTGGGCGGCGAATGGGGTCCCGGATGAAGGAGGTAGGCATTGGGCTCTGGCTGCTCTCCTGGGCTTACCTCATGGGCTGGGCAGTAATTGCCTTTCTGGGCTTAGACCCGGTCTTTACGACAGCCTGGGCGGGGGCAGGGGTCTTGATCTTCAGCGGTTTAGCAGCAGCCTGGTTCTCATCTCTCGAGTCACAACTGGACGCTCAGCCAGGTCCAGCGCTCGCCGCGGATCTCTTCGTTCTCTTCCTGAATCTCACCATTGCACTCAGAGTCTTTTCTGCAGGTTGGGCATGATTCAGCCTGGGATTTCTTGCTCGTATAATGTAACGCTTCTATTTTGAGAGTAACGGAGGGCACAAATGAGACGAGTGGAAAACACTGCTCTTCTGGTCGTTTTAATACTGCTAACATCCGCTTGCGGAGGGGCTCTATCGCTTAATCCGACGGATACGCCCATGCCAACCTACACATTTACACCCGAGCCGACGCAGACTCCGATGCCTACGGCCACCCTGGAGCCTACGAATACACTGCTCGTTTGTGATGCAGACTCGTCGCTGAAAGGCTTTAAAACAACGGTGCCTTATGATGAGTTTGCTGTTCATTACAATGAAATCTCGGGGACGCGCTCGCTGATTATTTGGTTCGTTGACCCTGAGCTAAATCCTGCCGCCGCGGGAGGGGAGATTCAAACCAACCTGGATCTGGCTTTGACGCACGCAGCCGAACTCTCGCAACAGATAAGAGTCCAATTTCCGTGTGTAACTGAGCTTTTCGACGTGATCAATCCCATTGTTGTGGATCAGAAGTACACAGGGTGGTTCTCGGGAATGCTCGATCCGACCATCATTCCTGATGAGGAAACGCTAACCAGCGCCGAAATCGATCAACTCGTTGACAAATTTACGGTTGGGTATTTGCTTGAGGCCCTGCACGGACCGATTCCAGCGGGAAGCTGCAGTTGGCCTTTGGTCCGCGAATCTATGCAGAACCACTTCTCACCAGAACGGCAGAATGTCGCTTTCTATTTTGTCGTGGATGACTTCGGCGCGAACGTCTGGGCCCAGTGGGACGGGCCAACCGATCCGATCTTTATGATGACATCACTCATGAACGTGACGATGGAACTCGAATGTTTCATACCCACTGCCAATCTGATCTTCATTGTCGTAGACGATGACGGCACTGCCGGTTTGGTTGGGATTGTGCCTCAGGGCGATGCCGGGAGCATGCAGATCGTCTATGAGCGCTGATTGCAGGTTGGGCGTGTATACGTTGTAATCTTGCCGCGCGATCCGTATCTTTCTGCTGCGGTTTTGTGCTGTAATATAGATCAGACAAAGGACGGTACTTCCCGGGCCATAGGATCGCCGGTGGTCCGGGGATTGTTTCTTAGAACTAATCCGGTTATATATATCTACAGCAAGTGCATGAACCGCATCCAACCTCGGCTACTCATCATGGAGCATCCGGTTGGATTCAAGCGTTTTCCTCAGAGGAGTTTAACCAAATGACCAAATACAAGATCATCGTCAACCCCATCTCTGGCAGGGGAACCGCGGCAGAAGCCGTTCCGGACCTGGATCGGTTCCTGCGCGAGCATAACATGGACTTCGATCTTGTCCTCACCGAGAGACCCGAGCATGCGGTGGAACTGGCGAAGCAGGCTGCACTTGATGGTTTCGAAGTTGTCGTCGTCGCTGGAGGGGACGGAACTGCGAATGAAGTGATCAATGGCTTGATGCTCGCGAAACACGCTGGAGCAGATGGTGTCGCCATGGGCGTGATTGCGATCGGACGCGGCAACGACTTTGCCTTTGGAGTAAATGTGCCTCCAGGTTTGGAGGATGGATGCCGGGTGCTGGTGGATGATTTCCGAACCAGCATGGATGTGGGGTTAGTGACGGGCGGTCTGTATCCTGAGGGGCGTTACTTTGGAAATGGGGTGGGTATCGGTTTCGACGCTGTTGTAGGATTTGAAGCGCTGAAAATGACGCGCCTTCAAGGTTTCTTATCGTACATTGTTGCCGCTGTTAAAACGATCTTCCTTTATTATCAAGCCCCGTTAGTTCGCATAGAGTTCGATGGGCAGACGATGGACAAACATACATTAATGGTCTCCATCATGAACGGACGACGAATGGGTGGTGGCTTCATGATGGCGCCGGAGGCGGGGATCGATGACGGTCTACTGGATCTCTGTATCGCTGAACAGGTTAGCAAAGCGAGAATCTTCGCCCTGATTCCGCGTTTTATGGCCGGGACGCAAGCCTCCCAGCCCTCAATCCAAACGGGTAGAACCCGCAGCATTGTCGTCACCGCTCTTGAAGGAAGCCTGCCCGCACACGCCGATGGAGAGACGCTCTGCACCGAGGGACAGCAGTTAAAAATGAAAATCCTCCCGCGTCAGATCGAGATCATTTGTCAGAAATTGGATGGCAATACATGACGCTAACGAGCCGGTTGGTCAACGCGACGATAAAACGTCTGGCGCGGATGTTGTGTCGTGTCGACGATGAACAGGTTGTTCGCATTCCAACGCAGGGGCCGCTCACAATCATTTCGAATCACATCAACTTTCTGGAACCGCTGGTTGTGTATACTCACCTGCTGCCTCGCCCGATGGCGTTCTTTGCGAAGGTTGAGTCATGGGATAATAAGTTGATAGGTTTCGTATTCGACATGTGGGGCGGCATTCCCTTAAAAAGAGGTTCAGCCGATATTGGAGCGATCCGCCTTGGCCTGGAGGCGTTGGAGAACGGTATGATTCTAGCCGTGGCGCCAGAGGGCACTCGCAGCGGTGATGGGGTGCTTGGGAAGGGTCATCCCGGTGTTGTGATCATGGCTTTGCGCAGCGGAGCGCCTTTGCTTCCGATGGCCTGTTACCAACATGAAAAATTTTGGGATAACATAACCCATCTACGGCGAACCGACTTTCGGATTGCGGTGGGGCATCCCTTCACCTTGCATGCGAATGACATGCCGGTAACGCGAGAAGTGCGACAACAGATGATTGATGAGGTCATGTACCAGATGGCGGCGCTGCTGCCCCCTTCCTATCGCGGCCCTTACGCGAACCTATCCGAGGCGACCGAAACCTACCTGCGCTTTCCCGAAGCGTCAGTGAGTAACGTTCAGCAGACGTTGGATCGGGAAGCATTGTCGTAGATCCCCGAGTTTTACTTCACAACTCAACCTAGCGCATCCGTTTGTGATTCCGAGAGAGCCCGTCGCTGGAGTATATCCCTTTGCGATGAGGCTCTCCTCTAGATGTCATGCTGAACGAAGTGAAGCACCTCGTTCTTCGAACATACGGGCACTTCTTGTGTGGAGCGAGATTCTTCGTCGCTCTGCTCCTCAGAATGACATTATGTAAGGATCTATCATTTCGAGTGAGCCGTGAAGCGGCGACCGAGAAATCCCTGGGATGTTGCTCGTGAAGGCTCCATCTGTGAAAACGACAAGATCCCACTTTCATTCGATTCTTGAACCATGAATCGAGTCGTCTCAGGACAGTCACACCCTGTGGGGGTTCGAAATGACATACATGAAAATGGCTCTTCCTCAATTGTCACACGTGTTAACTACAACTAACCAAGTCTTTTCATTGCTCCTTGCATCGTCTGGCGATAAGAGTCAATCGCCCGGCGCCCGGTGTCGGTGAGCTGAACCATCGTGCGCGGTTTTTTACCCACAAAGCTCTTCTCGACTTTGACATATCCCGCATCTTCTAGCTTGGTCACATGTGAGGAGAGGTTGCCCCAGGTCAACTCGGTGGCGTTGAGAAGGAAGGTGAAATCGGCGCCCTCGACACCATACAAGACCATCAGAATCATCAACCGGGCTGGTTCATGCACCAAGCGGTCGACCTCGGCGAGGTCAAGCAGATCCGAGGCAATTCCGGTCGTCTTCGCCATCTCAAGCCTCCTGCGTGCGAATTGGGTAATTACGCAAGAAACGAAGCAACAGCGTGAACCCAATAACGAGGATGATCCCGGATGCGATCGCCGCTGGAACATGGAAAGTCCATCCGGCAGTATGTACCATATAGACGGAGGCCAAGTTGGCGAGGCCAAGCATCCAGCCGTAGAAGAACAACCTGGCGACGCCGAACCTGTACCCCATCACGCTGAAGACTACGCCTATGACGAAGACGACCATCCACTCGACGCCGTAGGAGCGCACCAGGGAAGGTGTTGAAGGCTCGCTACCCGATGAGAGCCCTCCGGGGCCTAGTAAAGTCCAGAGCACCAGCCCAAGTGTCAGCAGAACCATCACTGCCGATACGACCAGGAGCAGGCGTGTCTGTGGCGTTCGACGGGGTTGTACATACCCCATGCGTGGTCCACTGACGAAATGCCTCGCGACTAGGTGCCCCACCACCAAAAAAGCCAGCAGGAATAGAAAGATGGCTAGATTCCAGAAGGGACCGAGTAGCTCGCGCGTAATCGGGTAGAACGCTAAAACCATGAAGATTGACCCGATTAGCAGATCCCAGAGTCCATCCGCAAATTCGCTCAGCTGCATGGTGCGTTTTTGTACATCCCTTAAGTTGATCGATTCGGACATGATAGAACCTCCCATCTTTGATTGCTTTATGCGCTAGTGTTCTTTGTGACGCAAAGTACATGGTAGTAGTTTACACTGTGATCAGGTATTTGTCAAGACCCATTTTGACGAGTAAAGACAAGGAAGAGGAATCATCCTGATTATGTCATTTCGAGTGAGCCGTGATGCGGCGACCGAGAAATCCCTAATATGCTGGCTGAGGGAAACTCATTTCGTCTTCAGAACTGAACCTGTCTTGCTCTTTTTGCACCCTCCGCTCCTCGAAAGGACATGATTTAGAAGGGCGCTTCATCTCCCATCGTTAATGGACGCAAAAACCGCAAGGAAACTGTAATGAAACTCTAATACAAACTCGGGTTATCCTGTGTTAACATGGTCACCTTGTCGGCGATCAGCTGGAATTTTGCTCTGTGTGAGTTGATCGTCTTTTAATGCAAACACGCCGTGTAGATTCATTGGAGTTCTCAATACGGCATAACTTAGCGGCGAGGTTTTTTGTTAATGGAAATTGCCAAAATAGCAGGTAAGAATGGGCGTGAAAACGGTGTGCTCATCAATGTAAAGGATTTGGTGAAAATCTACCCGACCGCTGCCAATGGGGTCGAAGCCCTAAAGGGAATCAACCTTGAAGTTCACGAAGGGGAATTCCTCGCCATCTTCGGGAAATCGGGAGCCGGCAAATCCACGCTGATCAATATGATCACAGGCATCGACAGCCCGGACTCTGGCGAAGTACAGATCGGCGGAGCCTCTATCCATTCCATGAGCGATGACGAATTAACACGCTGGCGTGGGCGAAACCTGGGTGTTGTCTATCAATTTTTCCAGCTGCTGCCAACATTAACGCTGGTTGAGAATATCACGCTGGCCATGGACTTCTGCGACACATACCCGCTTGCGAAACGCAGCGAGCGTGCTTTGCAATTACTCGATCAAGTGGGCATTCGTGAGCACGCGCATAAAGTGCCGTCGAAGATCTCCGGCGGGCAGCAGCAGCGGGTGGCCATTGCCCGTGCGCTGGCGAATGACCCTGATGTGATTGTCGCCGATGAGCCGACGGGGAATCTCGATTCGCAAACCGCTGACGACATCTATGACCTGTTTTCTGACCTGATCTCTCTCGGTAAAACACTGGTCATCGTGACTCACGATCAGGAGATCGCTGAACGAGCAAGCCGCATTTTAGAGATATCCGATGGGCGCATCATCAGCAGTAGATCAAACGATGCGCCGTCAAATGATCGCTCTGCGCATGAAGCAACGCTCTCGCTCAACTGTGTCTCGCCGCGAATTCAGGCAGCGCTTTAATAGATCTCATCAGGAGATAGGATACAGCATGCATATCCCAACCCGCTGGATAAAGATCCTGAAAGACATCTGGAGCAACCGCTCCCGGTCTCTTTTGGTCATCTTCTCCATCGCCATCGGTGTCGCTTCGGTTGGAATGATCACGAACGCGGGGATCCTGGTGCAGCGGGATCTCTATGGATCCTTCGCAGAAGGCAATCCGGCGAGCTTGGAAATTTATGTGTCACCATTTCAGCGAGACCTAACCAGTGCGGTCGACGCGATGCGAGAAGTGGAAGACGTTCAGGCGAGAAGAGTCGAGAGAGCATCGGTTTTAAATGCTGAGGGGGACTGGGACGATCTTACGCTAAACGCCTTCCCGGATCTTACCGATTTAAAAGTGAATCGGGTGGACCTTGTAGAGGGGAGAATGTCACTCGGCGTTCGCGAGATCGCCATTGAACGACAATCTGCAGAAGGGCTGGGACTCGCAGTTGGTGACACAATCACGGTTAAGATGGAAGGTGACCGCGCCTATGATTTGGATATTGTGGGCATCGTCCATGACCTTTATGGGATGCCTTATGCACTGTTGGGGGAAGTTACGGGCTATGTAAACCTTGAAAGCTTGAAATGGATGGGTAAGCCCTCTTACTACAATAAACTCGATGTCGTTGTGGCTGAGAATAAATATAAACAAGCACACGTCCTTGAGATCGGCAACAGCATACGCGATCGGGTGATCGAACCCTCCGGCTACAGGGTCGGGAGCATGGGGATCCCGGGACTGGGTTCCGATCCAGGCAAGCACTGGGCGGAAGACCAGATCGACGGGTTTCTCCTCATCCTGCAGATTATGGGCGTCATGGCGGTTCTCTTGAGCGGAGGGCTTGTGGTGAATACAGTCTCCGCAATTCTCGTTCAGCAGATCAGACAGATTGGCATTATGCGCTCCATTGGTGCGGTTCGTGGACAACTCATCGCCATGTACTTCTTCAACGTCCTCGCGTACAGCGTGCTTGGCCTTGCCGTGGCCCTGCCACTTGGGTTATTGGGGTCTTGGTGGCTCGCAGAATTCGCGGCTGGATTCGTTAACTTTGATCTCACCACGGTTAATATATCTTGGCAGGTCTTGACGCTTCAGATCACTCTGGGCTTGCTGATGCCTTTAGGCGTGGCGATCTATCCCATTCTCTCCGGAACCCGCATGTCAGTTTATGATGCGATCTATCAATATGGAATTGGATCCGAGGGCAGCGGTTGGCTGGACCGGGCGTTGATGAAAGTTCGCAATCTCGCCCCGCCGATTGTGCTCTCTCTGCGGAATACTTTCCGCAACAAAGCGCGGCTGGTATTCACACTTCTTACCCTTACGCTAGCAGGCGCTATGTTCATCGCCGTATTCAGCACACGCGCTTCGTTGACCGTTCAGATCGAGAATGTTGCTCGCTATGTCACCTTCGATGCCGCCCTTGGTTTGCCGTATGGATCTAGAAAACAAACCGTTGAACGGGAGGCACTACGAATACATGAGATCTCGGCAGCGGAGGGGTGGGCTCAGTCGATCGGCGTCATTGTCAGGGAAGATGGAAGCGAAAGCGGGGAGCTCGAGATCGTTGGTCTCCCTTATGATTCGGTCACAATAGACCCGCTGATGATCAAGGGTCGCTGGTTAGAAGCCAGTGACACAAGCAGGATCGTTGTCAATGATGATTTGCTAGACGAGGAATCCGGGATAGGGATTGGGAGCGAGATCACACTGAAGATCGGGAACCGAGAGCGAACCTACCAGGTTGTCGGTGTGACCTCGAAGCATCTTTCAGGTTCTCGTATCTATATGGAATATGGTTCATTCGGTCAGTTGACGAACAGACCGAACCAGGTTGATACGATCCGTGTCCGTGGAAATCTTGAAACCATCGGCAGCAATGCCGAGCAGGATGTGATTGCATTCCAGCTGGAGAATCGTTTTGATAACGCGAGCCTGAGTAAGAGCTCGAGCATCACCCGCCACGCGATATTTGGCGATTTCACAGATGTGTTCGACCTTATCCTGGTCGTATTGATGATCATGGCCGGGCTTCTAGCCCTTGTGGGGGGGCTGGGGCTTACAGGAACTCTAGGAATTAACGTTCTTGAACGTACGCGCGAGATCGGAGTTCTGCGCGCAGTTGGCGCCTCCAACGTCTCTGTGCGACAAGTTATTGTCTTTGAAGGCGTCGTGGTGGGTCTGATCAGCTGGGTGTTGGGCGCGCTGCTCTCGGGACCTTCCGGCAGAGCTCTTGCGGGTGCGGTCGTGAATGCTGTAATGCAAGCTGATCTCATCTATACCTATTCCTTCACGGGACTGCTTCTCTGGTTGGTTGTTATTGGGTTAATTGCTGTTTTCTCAAGCCTTGCGCCGGCGAGGAGCGCCGTCAGGCTAACCGTGCGCGAAGTCTTGGATTACGAATAAGTGATCGTGGTGAAAATGTGAAGACATTTTGGAATAAGTCAGGTTCAAACGGCTCAGGGGCTGTGAAGTATAAAGCGAATGGCCACCTGATCGCATTCAATCAGGTTTCCAAGATCTATGAAACGTCTGCGGGATCGTTCACGGCGTTGAGAGATGTAGACCTGCGCATTGACAAGGGCGAATTCGTGTCCATTGTCGGGAAATCAGGCAGCGGGAAAACGACTCTTATCAACATGTTGACCGGCATCGATCGCCCCAGCGATGGGGAAATCTATGTTACCGGCGCCGCTGTGCATGAGCTCGACGAAGGGGAAATCGCTGTCTGGCGTGGAAAGAACGTGGGGGTTGTCTTTCAATTCTTCCAGCTTCTACCCACACTTTCCGTCCTCGAGAATGTACGCCTGCCGATGGATTTTGGCGGCGTCTTCGATCGACAAGAACGCGATGATCGCGCGATGCACTTACTCGAATTGGTCGGTATCGAGGACCAGGCGGATGCGCTTCCGGCGAAGCTCTCTGGTGGGCAGCAGCAGCGAGCAGCGATCGCACGTGCGCTTGCCAATGATCCCCCAATTATCGCAACCGACGAACCCACAGGGAATCTGGATTCCCATTCTTCAACCAAGATTATCCGCCTCTTTGAGGACCTGGTATCGCGTGGAAAGACGATCCTCATGGTGACCCACGACGATGAGTTGGCCGGTCGGGCGATGAGAACCATCCGCCTTGCGGACGGGAAGGTCGTTCTGTAATTCCCCTTTGAGTAGTTCCAATCGTTAAGCAATAACTGCGTCTAGATGATAACTCTGCCTCGTTTACAATAAAAAGTGAACGGGCAGGGTTTTTCCATTGTTTGCGTTTGGTAGTTTTGGTGGGAATGAATCGATGTCTACTTCCGTCTCTTGGACATAGCTTCCGCCCGCTCATTTGCAATGTTGATTTCCCCGGTTATCTGTTCGAGCAGCAGATCAAGGTCTGCGTCGCGTGAGACCAGGAAGGGGGGGCGCACACTGCAGTAGATGCGGGCAAATGGGAGGGGAAGAGAATATCGATCCCACCGGCGCAATCGATAAGCAAATGGGCTGTATGCGGCGAGGGGGATGACGAGAGCCTGGGCTCGATTGGCGATAAAAGCTGTACCGCGCTTAGGGATCCTCGGGGGACCGTCCGGCCCGTCTGGCGCGATCAGGGAATACCTGCCTTTGCGGAGCTCGTTGATAAGTTCGATGAGGCTGCGAGCACCCGCGAACGAGTTGTCATCCATGGAGATGGGGATGGTGGAGACCCCGATACTGGCGGCAAACGACTCGAGCACTTGCTGGCGGTGGTCGCCGACGACGATAAGAACGAATTTCGAAGTATCCAGATAAGTCTCGGCGAGCGCGAATAGGAGGTGCTGTTGCCCGTGCCACACGGTGAACAGGATCGGATTATCTGCGGCAAATGCTTTGCTTACATGTTCCCAGCCTTCTATCGTCAGGGGGGCTGTTCGTTGAATTATGCGCGCGTAAAAGGCAAGAATTAGACCTTTAATTCGATCGATTACCCTCATGGGATTTGTCGAAATCCTGCGCGCAGAACGCCGAAGGAGATGTAGCCGGTTGTTAACCCGAACCAGACGAGTTGGGGAGTCAACCAATAGGCGGCGATGAGACTTGTACTCAGAATTGCGAGGCTCATCCGTCGGCGGCGCAGGATGACATGCAGTTCAGGGAAGCGGATGCGGCTAACCATGAGAAGCGCGATGATAACAAGGAGCAGCGGGAAGGTCCAATCCGGGAAGAGGTGATGTTCGAATGCCCGGTCCGCGAGCACAGCAAGGGCGATGAAAGCGCCGGACGTGGAGGCGGTTAATCCTAAAGATTCCATCTGCTTGGTATCGTCAGTGTAAAGATTGAAGCGGGCGAGGCGGTAAGCACATGCGAGGACAAAGAATACTCCAGAGATCCAATAGGGCCACCGAATTAGAGAGGTTTCCGAAAGGTGCTGCCATACCAGGACCGAACCTGCCCCGCCGAAAATGATGATGTCGACCAGGGAATCAAGTTGTGTGCCAAACGCAGATGAGACATCCAGCTGCCGGGCGACTCCTCCGTCGATCGCATCGAGTAGATAACCTGCCAGAATCAAAACACCAGCCAGATTGAGGTGTCCTTCAATCGCCAGTGCGATGGAAGACATTCCGCAGGCCAACGTGGTGAAGGTGATCAAGTTCGGTACATATTGCCTAAGTGCATTCATCAGGGGCAGTCCTTACATTAGAAAGGTTTCATCTCTAACTTAGTCGACATCTCTGTATCTGGCAACTGGTGTGATGCCAGCACGTACGATGTCACCGGTCTGAATCAGTGCTTGACAATCGGTCGGCAGGTAAAGCTCAACGCGTGAGCCGAATTTAATCATCCCAATCCGGTCACCGGCTTCGAGTTCGTCGTCAAGCTGGACTGAGCAAACGATCCTTCGGGCGAGGATGCCGGCGATTTGCTTAATCAGGATTCGATCGCCGCCATGTCCCATTCCGATCAGGTTGTGCTCGTTCTCAAGAGCGGCTTCGGGTCGGAATGCCTGGATGAACTTACCCGGAACATGGCGAGTGAAAATCACAACGCCCTTCCCGGGAGTCCGATTTACATGGACATCCGCGATCGACATAAAGATCGCGATCCGCAGAGCCTCGCATTGCATGAAAATCGGCTCGTTAACTCGTTCCACAACAACAACCTTGCCATCTGCTGGCGCATAATAATAGCCATCCTCGCGTGGGATCGCTCGGGCTGGATCACGGAAGAACAAGGCCAACCCGACCCATATGATTCCCAATAGAGTAGCGAGAGAAACCCAGAAGGCTTGTCGGAGGATCAAGGCGGCAAACAGCGCTGAGAGGGTCAACAGAGAGACGAGGGTGAATTCGCGCCTGGCTTCTTTTGCGATCGTCATAGAAGAACGTGGTGCATCCTTCTTATCGGCCATAGGACAAGTTTACCCGGTTCTGGCGACAAAGATAATACTCGCGAAAACAGAAATGATGCAAGACAATCAATCTTCTCCCAGGATGAAGATCGACAGGAGTTTTCGTGCTATATTCACAGAGGGGGCTCGCCTATAGCGAACGTGTCACAGATTGATATGAGTTTCCGTTATAGATATGAATCAAGATTTATTGACGGGTGTGTGTGATCGAAGGCAGCGGGACCATGCTCGTCTGTCTTTTGAACGCTGAGGACCGAAGTTCTCCTGAGCTTAATACGAGGGGTTAGCACAAAAGGAGGCAATGATGAATGGGGACATAAATATTTGCAAACGAGGGATGTGGATCGGCCTATGCTGCTGCTTCCTTATCCTTGGATTAAGTGCCTGCAACTTGCCGGGCACCGGTGCGGATGATCCAGAGCCAACTTTAGTTGGCGGGGAGTCTCAGGACGTTGAATTGGGGCAGCAGGAGCAGGCGTTGAAGGAAGTTAAATGTCCTACGAAAGCCTCGCTGTTGTATGAACTTTTGTACACTCACGAGGCTGTTCTAAACCTGGACGATATGGGGGAAGAAACCTTCTACTATGAGGAGAAGGAGCAGCAGCCTGCTTACTTTTATTTTTGGGTTGAACCTTCTGGGAAGGTGACCTCCGAGGGCCTGCCGAACTCCGTCACGATCAATGTGTCAGGTTTGGTGGAGTCCGATTCTGGCAGCTGCCCCGTTCAGCAACTCCAGGGGGCTTGGACTCTATCAGCCGACATCACGGGCACCTGTAAGGAGGGTGTCGTGACGCTGGAGATCGTGGAACACTTCGAGGATCATGAGCTAACGGGCACTTGCGGTGACCCGATTGACATGCCGGGTCGCATTTCCGCACCGGAGCTGACGCTCACCTTTAACCTATCAGACCCGGGGTCCACAGATGGGTTGATTAGTGGATCAAGGGGCGACCGTATGTACTTTTTTTATTGGTATCAGTTTAACCCATCTGATCTCTGGTTTAACACGCCTCAGACCCCCAGCCCTTGAGGAGATGGTCAATCCCCCTCTATTTATGGCTGTATCTCGCTCACTCGCAAGTAACCCGACTTGCGAGTGAGGCGAGGAATATTTAACAGCAGGGAATCAGGAATATCCAGCTATACGGACCCTCGTGTGGGTTCTAACAGCAGGAAAAAGATGGGCAGGGAATGCCATATTTAAGCATCTACCCAAGGACTATTATACAAAGCAGGTAGGCGCGGTTTATCGAGACCAACTTATACATCAAAGTGGGTTGTTCTGTCACAAACGATAACTAACCGTCGTTAAAGGAATAAGCCTTGAAAGAAGAGCTTTCAAAACCAGCGCAGGGACCAGACATCGCCCTGGTTCGCCGAGCGCAAGCGGGTGATGGAGAGGCGTTCACTCAGCTTTTCCATCAATTGCATAAACCGGTGCTCAACTACATCTATCGCACGGTTGGGGATCGGCAGGCAGCCGAGGACATCACCCAGGATGCGTTTATCCGCGCTCATGAACGCGTTAGTCAACTCGGTCCGCCCTGGGATTTCAAATCCTGGGTTTTCCGGATTGCGAGCAACCTCGCCATCGACTACCTGCGGCAAGGGAAGCGTTTTGTGGATGTTGAGGAACCATTGGAAATGAGAGGCCCGCCTACCACGCAAAGACCCGCTGAGCGTCAGGTTCAGCGCGGGGAGGCTCGTGAGGCGGTGGAAGCGACCCTGGTGCTCATGCCGACGAAGTACCGCCAGGCGCTTGTTCTGCGCGAGATTAACGGACTCGCCTATGGTGAAGTCGCAACGGCTCTCGAATGTAATTATGACAATGCCCGCCAGCTTGTACACCGGGCGCGGTTGAGCTTCCGCGAGCTGCATGGCATCCGCTTGATGGCTACGAGCGGAGCCGTAAAGTGCCGCGAATTGGAAGAGCTGCTCTCGGCATTTCGGGATGGCGAGTTGAGCGCCGAGGATCAACGCGCCGTAAAGCGCCATATCGCCGCTTGCGAGTATTGCCAGGAGACGGAAGAAGATCTCAAGAAAGTAGCGGCGATGGTCGCCGGTTTGGTGCCCATTTTCCCATCACCGGGTTGGACCGAAGGGGTTATCGAGGGATTAAAATCGCTGAATGGACCGCCGGCAAACCTGGGTGGAAGTGGAGTGGAAGGGGCTGGTGGGGGGATAGGTGGGGGAACAGGCGGAGGCGGTCTTGGATCAGCCTTCAAGGCACTGTTCTCAGGGGGCATGTGGGGCAAAGTCGTCTTGGCAGGGGCGATCGGGATTGCTGCGGGACTTGTCACCGTTGGTGTGGTTTTTGGAATGATGGGTGTTACCTTCACCCTGCCGGTCCCTAATCCTCTACCGGTGCCGTATTCAACTGCCGGAGAACCGACATCGCTGCCAAGTACACCCTCCCCCAGCGAAGGTTCAGCTATCCCGGCTGATGAAGGAAATTCTGCGGGCGTCGAATCATTGGCACTCACTATCGAACCATCTCCCACCTTAGGACCGGCAATCGCGATTGCATTAGGTAACAGCAATTGTCGCTTTGGACCTGACAATATTTACCACATCGTGGGATTTCTCTTGAAAGATGAGCGCGCGCCGATCGACGGCCGGGACGCAGAAACTTCGTGGTGGTACATCCAACGCCAGGATGGACCAGGTCACTGCTGGGTGGCGAACTATCTCACCGCCGAAGAAGGAGATATCGATAGCGTCCCGATAGTTAAAGCGCCACCCACGCCCACGCCGGTTGACACCGAGCCACCGGTTGTTACGATCTCCTTTGAGCCGGTGGGAACTTGGCGACCGAATGAGGACGATGTCGTGACTTTCTCGGCAAAGGCGACGGATAATTTCGGAATTGGGAAGGTCGAGATCTGGATCCAGGCGCCGGGGGAGAAGCTCCCTTCGCTCGTCAAAACGTGTTCGCAATCAACCTGCAGTTACCCGGGTGGGCCATACATGCCCGGGATAGGAATCTATTATGCTGTCGCTGCTGATCTTGCAGGAAATGAGGGGATGAGCACGGAAAATATGTTACGAATTCATGCTGTGGTTAGGTAGTCGTAAGTCAACCTGATTTAGATGACGACCCATCACAACCACAGTGACTAAGCGGTAGGACTGAAAACAATTTAACGATCGGGGGAGCAAACATCGAACAGGAGGGTTCAATGCGTAAACTTCATAATTACAGGATATTCCTCTCACTCACGTTGGTCGCATTGCTCCTCGGCGCCTGTAATATGCCGTATCTCGGCTTGCAGTCAGCTCCGCCGCCCTCAGCTACTCCGGTGAGGGAGGAACCTACGGAGGTTCAGGTTCTGCCGACAAAGGTTATGGATAATGAGCTAGATCCACTGCCCACTGCTGTGGCGAGCCCTGTCCCTTCGGCCACGCCGGTTCCAATGGAGGAGCCGCCACTGGTCACGGCGAGCATGAATGCCAATTGCCGCCGCGGCCCAAGCACGGGGGCAGATGAATATGCCTACCTCCTCAAAGGGCAGAGCGCCCTGGCGCAAGGCTGGAACGAGAACCCCGCGCTCCCATGGTTTTTGATCGACGTGGATGACAAACCAAACCCCTGTTGGATTTCCGGCTCCACCCTGGAATATGACTTTGCCCCCGGCATCCTACCCTTTGTTGCGCCGCCGCCAGGCTCTATCGCCGGTGAGGTGTGGCACGATATTTGTGAACACACAGGCGGTCAAGGGGGAGACCCGCTTGTGCTAGGGCTAGGGTGTGCGGAGGGGTTAGCCCCCAATGTAATGCGGGCCAACGGCGTTCACGATGGATTCGAGGGTGGGTTCGCTGGAGTGACGATTCACCTGGGATCGGGCGCGTGCCCGTCGACCGGCTTCGCGACGACGATCACCGACTCCAATGGGCAGTACGCTTTCCCCGGTTTGACGGCGGGCACCTACTGCGTGTCTTTCAACGCCCTCACCGACGGCAACGACAGCATCTTGATCCCAGGCGGTCTGACGTATCCAACCGTCGGAGGGACGCCCCAGGTTACGGTGACCCTGCTCATCAGCCAGAATATGACCGGCGTGGCTTTCGGCTGGATGTGGCAGTTCGGGAACTGAGGATCACCTACCCTGGATAAAATTTTATTCGAGTGGGTAACGCAATCGATCCGGTTTAAACTAAAGGGGCTGTCCCAAAAGGACAGCTCCCTTTTCCTTTCGCCAATACTGACAACATAGCAGTCTTGCTGAGAAAACTAGTGTTTAGAGTGGTTCGAACCTCGCTGTGAAGTGCCGCAGCAGCTCCGGGGCGTAGGTGATCCGACAGCCTTTAATTGAGCCCTTGCGTTCTGCGATTCGCGCAAATGTCTCGATTACGAAATCCATGTGCGCCTGGGTATACATCCGGCGCGGTATTGCCATCCGCAGAAGTTCCATCAACGGATAGTGCTTCTCGCCTGTCTCGGGATCGGTGTAGGCGAAGGCGACCGAGCCCAGTTCGACGCCGCGAATTCCGCCCTCCAGATAAAGTTCTATCGAAAGCGCCTGGCCCGGAAACTCATCACGGGGGATATGCGGCAGTAGGTTTCCAGCATCGACGTAGACCGCATGCCCTCCGGGTGGCAGGACGACGGGAATCCCCGCATCATGCAGCCCCTCGACGAGGTAAGCCGTCTGGCCCAGGCGGTATTCGAGGTATTGTTCGTCCAACCCTTCCCACAGTCCAACGGCGATGGCGTCCAGGTCTCGCCCAGCAAGACCACCGTAGGTGGGGAAGCCCTCACGCAGGATGAGCTCGTTCTGCGCTCTTTGGAATAGGTCATCGTCGTTCATCGCCAGGAATCCGCCGATGTTCACCAGGGCATCTTTCTTGGCGCTCATCGTCGCGCCATCTGCCAATGAGAAAACCTCCTGCGCGATATCGAGCGTCGATTTATCGGCATACCCGCTCTCGCGAGTCTTAATGAAATAAGCGTTCTCCGCGTAGCGACAGGCGTCGATGAAAAATGGAATTTTGTATTTGCGGTAGATTTCGCTT
Organism: Anaerolineales bacterium; assembly: GCA_004376465.1. Taxonomy (GTDB): domain Bacteria; phylum Chloroflexota; class Anaerolineae; order Anaerolineales; family E44-bin32; genus E44-bin32. Next base: position 17,200 of record SOJU01000109.1, read on the forward strand.
GTCCGGCGAATGTTCTCAAGCGACACGGGCTGCCCGCCGGTGGCGTTGTTCGTGATCGTGGTCATGCCCAGGGGGATGTTCTCCGCTCCCGTTTCTTTGATGAACGCCTCCAATTTTTCGATGTCCATGTTCCCTTTGAAGGGATGGAGCGCTGCCGGGTCGGCGGCTTCATCGATCACCAGGTTGATGGGGCGCCCGCCGCGGGCGCGGATGTTGGCTTCGGTGGTGTCGAAATGTGTATTTGAGGGGATGCTATGGCCAGGCTTGATGAGTAATGTGCTGAGAATGTGCTCGGCGGCTCTGCCCTGATGGGTGGGGACGAAATGCTTGAAGCCGAAAATCTGGGACATCGCCTCCTTGAGCCGGAAGAAGGAGCGCGCTCCGGCGTAGGATTCGTCACCCTGCATCATCGCTGCCCACTGGCGGTCGCTCAACGCACCGGTGCCGGAATCGGTGAGAAAATCGATGAAGATATCGTCAGAACGAAGTCCGAAGACGTTGAAGCCTGCCGTATCTAGGGCAGATTCACGCTCTTTGCGGCTGATCCTGCGAATGGGTTCGACGGTTTTGATCCGGAACGGTTCGGGTGGATAAGACCTCATTTATGCCTCCGCGCGTTGATTATGATGTTTTTTTTATTCGTCGTTAATTCCCGGGTGCTTCTTATATCGGTAACGGGATCAATCGGCTATCTATCCCGCTGAATTCCCAACCCGCTGATTGTACATGATATGTTCAACAGGCGAGGGGAGACTATCCGCTCTTCTTCTTGATGAGCGCCCATACAGCGACTATACTTCAATTCTTGCAGAGAAAAAACCTGCAGCAATTCATAATATCCTCGCATCCGGCGATGAGCATCGAGGGGGAAGATAGGAGCACCGTTGACACCTGAAGAATTTCAACTTGGCAACCTAGAAATCGTCACCTTCGAATTGGGATTGGCGATGACGAATAGCTACTTGCTTGGCGATCCAGACACGAAGAGCGCGATTGTGATCGACCCCGCTTGGAATGGCGAACAAATCGCAGGCGCGGCGCTGGATCGAGGCTGGCAAATTAACGCGATCTGGCTCACGCACGCGCATTTCGATCATTTCGGCGGTGTGAGTGGCATCGAAAAATCCATCGACACTCCGATCCCGGTTGCACTCCACCCGCTGGACCTCCCACTCTGGCAAACCCACGGCGGCGCAGGGTTTTTTGGGATTACTGAATTCGACCCCGGCCCGGAGCCAACGATCGACCTCGAAACCGGAATGGAACTCACGCTGGGGAAAACTCGCTTTGAGGTCCGGCACACACCTGGTCATTCTCTCGGTCATGTGATTTTTGTCTCCGAGGAGCTTGGGGCGGTCTTCTGCGGCGACCTCATCTTCTCTGGCAGCGTCGGGCGAACAGATCTTCAGGGGGGGGATTGGAATACGTTGCTGCAGAGCATCCGCGAGGAGATCCTTGTGCTTCCAGACGAGACCCGTTTGTTTACTGGCCATGGTCCACCCACGACGGTTGGCAAGGAGCGCCGGAGCAATCCCTTCGTCACGGGGGAGATTCTATAAGTGGATTTCTTCGAGATATTACCGCTCACCTATCAAATGTAATTTCGAGCGAGCCGCGCAATGGAGATCAGCGATCCGGAACTGGTCGTGCGGGTTTCTTCTCTGGAACCGACTTGATTCTTTCGCTATAAGATCCTGCCTCCCTCTTATTTATATATGGCTGCCGTCCTCGGCGACGAAGGTTATCCACGCATCAGCGAGCATGCTGTCGTCTTCGAGTTGGAGATCGCCCATAGTAGTCTCGAGGGTTTCAACCCGATCGGAAAGTGCTCGAAGGAGTTCCATTGTAGGATCAGGCAGGCGATGATGCTGAAGGTCCTCAAGACCGGGTGGTGGCATGCTCTTCCCATTCAAGCCTCGGATGCGACCGGGCACGCCGACAACTACGGAGTACGGAGGGACCTCCTTAACAACCACCGAATTGGAGCCGATACGGCTGTGCGCCCCAATACGGATCGGTCCAAGGATTTGTGCTCCTGCACCGACGACAACGTGGTCTTCCAGTGTCGGGTGACGTTTGACCTTCTGCCAGCTCACACCTCCAAGCGTCACGTTGTGATACATAGTTACGCATGTGCCTATCTCCGCTGTCTCACCAATCACCGTTCCCATACCGTGGTCGAGGAAGAAACCTGGTCCGATCTTGGCGCCGGGGTGAATTTCGATGCCTGTCAGCCAGCGGCTTATGTGACTGGTGCCGCGTGCGATCAGGAAGAGACGCTTTCTCCACAGGAAGTGCGCCAGTCTGTGTAACCACAGAGCATGGAAGCCGGGGTAGAAGAGTAGGATCTCGAGCACATTACGGGCTGCTGGATCCCGCTCAAACACAGCTTGAATGTCTCGGCGAAATGTCTTGAACATGGAACGGCTCCTATAACTCGATACTACTCTCCAAATCCTTCGAAGAGTGGCGTGCTCAGATAGCGCTCGCCATAAGATGGAACAACGACCACGATGCGTGTACCAGCGCTTTCTTGGCGACGCCCTACCGTAAGCGCAGCATGGATCGCGGCACCGGAGCTGATCCCAACCAGAATGCCTTCTTCCTTGGCCACCCGCCGGGCTGTAGAAAAAGCATCTTCATTTGTGACGCTTATGATCTCATCAAGCAGATCCATTTCCAGAACCGTGGGCAGGAATCCGGCGCCGATACCCTGGATCTTATGCGGGCCCGGTTCGCCGCCAGCGAGAACCTGAGAATCGGAGGGCTCCACTGCAACGATTTTTAGCTCTGGCAGGCGTTTCTTGAGTGCTGAAGCCACACCGGTGAGCGTACCGCCTGTACCTACACCTCCGACTACGAAGTCTAGACGCCCGTCAGTGTCCTGCCAGATCTCTTCGGCTGTGGTGCGGCGGTGAGCTTCGGGATTCGCTGGGTTTTCGAACTGCTGGAGGATCAGATAGCGCGGATCTGCCGCCGCCATTTCTTGGGCTTTACGAATGGCGCCCGGCATTCCCTCTGATCCTGGGGTCAGGACGAGTTCGGCTCCGAAGGCGTCTAGGAGCTTTCGGCGCTCGATGCTCATCGTATCAGGCATCACCAATGTGCAACGGTAGCCTTTGGCAGCGGCAACCATGGCAATTCCAATGCCGGTATTGCCGCTGGTCGGCTCAAGAAAGATGGTGTTCGGACCGACCTTGCCCGCACCCTCAGCGGCGTCGATCATGCTCAAGGCAATGCGGTCTTTCACGCTACCCCCGGGATTCTGAAACTCCAGCTTCGCCAAAATCTCAGCCTCCACGCCCTGGGTGATGCGATTCAGCCGAACCAATGGTGTATTTCCAATTAATTCCGTAATGTTGTTTGCGATCTTAGGCACGATACTCTCTCCTTGATATGCAATATTTCCTATTTTTCCCTGTCACTAACATAAATAAAAGACCCATCCAGGCTTTGAAAGCCCTGCGATGAGTCTGGGGTTATCTCTTTGATGTTGCTCGCCCAACCGATTGGAGCTACATACAAGCGCTCTTTTAATTAAACTCCTGCGGTGAACGCCGACGAAACTAGAGCAAGATTTTAAATCCTATTAACGACATCACACCCGCTGCGACTCATCGCCCGTGCTGAAATTGCAGACGTGCTAGGCCTATGGCCAGAGCACCCCTGCTAAAGACACGAGCAAGTTCGTAGGGTCGCGCGCAAGGTGTGTGGAGAAGTCATCAATTCGATTACCTTAATTATGGAGAAAGTCTACCAAATAGATGTGAATACGTCAATCCAAAGCCCCCTCACACCCACTAATTAACTTGCTCTAATCGACTTGCTCGGCCAGATATTCCCGATTCCCATGTTTTCAATTTGACCTAACTGAGTAATAGATTAATCGAGATTTGCTTCTTTGTTGATCACTATTCTTATCATCAACTCTTGAGGCCTGTTATCCATCTCTTTATTGACTCATTGGACATCGTGGTTTTATGCCCGAATCACTTCTACTTTATTCTGAGCTCTCTAGCAGCTCCGATTGAAGCCATGCCAGCCAGGCACGGACCTCTCCACTCGGCTCCTGCGGTGCGATCGCCAGGATCGTTATGGGAAGAGGATAACGACCATTGTGGATGGTTGCCCTTCCGGGAAGTGTGCCTTCGACACGGATAGGTCGGACCTTCTCGCCAATGGCCGAGTAGGGCAGGAAGCCAATTGCTCCTTCATTCTCATCAACAAGTTGTAGAACAGCATCTGGCGTCGGTCCGAGCAGGGCGTTGTTTGTGAAGCGTTGGCCGTTCATCACGGTCGACTGGAATGCGGCTCGGACTTCATCGCCAGCGAGTGGGATTACCGGTTGGATCGGAAGATCGGTGTCTGCAAGGGAATCCCAGTTGCTCACACGACCGGTGAAGATCGCCGCCAGTTCGTCAATACTCAGGTCGCGCACGCGGAGATCAGGATGTACAACTACCACAATCCCATCTTCACCCAAGGGTGTCGCGAACCACCCTGAAGGTGGCGTAAGACCTCCGATAAGGACATCACCGCTTCCATCTTCCAGAGATGCGAGAGCTGCTTCAGGCGGCTGGTTCACAAGCGAGATATTTGAATCCGGGTTGACCTGAAGGTATCCATCGAACCAAGTTTTCACGAGATCTGCATAGGCGGGTGTGCTGATAACCTGCTGAACCACTGGTGTTGGAGCAGGTGTTGCCGGCGGCGCGCACGCGCCCAGGGTACTCGTAGCAATCGCGAGCAGAATGAGATTAACCCTTAACCGCATAGACGATCAAACCTCCCAACCCGACGATTGTACAGTAGATAGCGAACACATTCAGCGGGTGGCGTCGAAGATAGGAAAGAAGCCAATGGATAGAGGCTAGGCCCACGAGCGCCGAAGTTGTAAAACCGATGAATAGATTGGATAGCTGCGACCCCGGGTCAGGGATGGCTGTCAGATCCAACAGAGCGATAAAACCCGCGCCGAGCATAGCTGGGATCGACAAGAGGAAAGAGAAACGAGCCGCATCTTCCCGCTTCAGAGAGCGCAGCAAACCGCCTGCGATCGTGGATCCGGAGCGTGAAATCCCCGGGAAAAGCGCCAGGGTCTGGGCAAGTCCTATCCACAGGGAATCCAGCCAGTTCAATTCCCTCATGGGCTTGTTGGAGCGGTGGAGACGTTCACTGACGAAGAGGATGGCTGCTGTAACCAAGAGAAAGAGCGAGACTGCGAGCGGGCTGTCGAATGTCTTCTCGACGACTGGTTTTAGCAAAAGCCCCAAGACTGCGGCTGGGAGGCTGCCCAGGAGGATCAACCACGCCAGGCGGGCATCGGGTTCATCGAACGGGCGACGCTGAAGAATTCCACGCAACGCAGCGGTGAACATACTCAGGAGTTCCCGCCGGAAGTAGAGGATGACAGCTAGAGTAGTTCCCCACTGAATCAGGACGTCGAAGATGAACGCAGCTGCGGGGTCGAACTGCCAGTTGAGAAGCCAGGGTACGAGCACCAGGTGACCACTGGAAGAGATGGGGAGGAATTCGGTTACTCCTTGCACGATCCCGAGTATGAAGGCTTGAAAAGGTGTCATCGATCACTCCATGTCTTGGCGGTGTTTGTTGAAATGAGCACGGAACTCAGCCGCAAAATTCTCCAGATTTCCAGCGATGATGGAATTCCTGAGATCGGCGGTGAGAGCGGTGAGCACATGGATGTTGTGGATGGAGAGCAGCGTCGCGGCGAGCATCTCCCCTGCATTGCATAGATGGCGGATGTAGGCCCGGGTGAAGGTCGTGCAGGTGTAGCAGGAGCATTCTGGGTCCAGCGGTCGTTCGTCGTCAGCATACTGCGCTTTGCGCATGTTCATCCGCCCGCGCCGGGTTAGCGCGCTGTGATTGCGTGCCATTCGTGTTGGCAGGACACAGTCGAATAGGTCCACCCCGCGCTGAACGGCTTCCACGAGGTCCTCCGGGCTGCCGACGCCCATCAGGTACCTCGGTCGATCTGCAGGCAGCACATCATCGATGACTTCAAGCATCGCCTGCATTTCTGGTTTTGTTTCACCGACAGAAAGACCCCCGATGGCGATACCCGGAAAATCGAGACCGGCGATGAATTGCGCGGAATGTTCGCGTAAATCGGAGAACACACCGCCCTGCACGATCCCGAAGAGGGTTTGATCGTTCCGTTTCTTCGCGGCCAGGCAGCGTTCAGCCCAGGCGTGGGTCCGGACGAGGGCCGCCTCATTCTCGCCGCGGTCGTATGGGGCAGGGCATTCATCAAAGGCCATGATGATGTCCGCGCCGAGTTGTTCCTGGATAGCGATGACGCTCTCTGGTGTGAAGCGAAGGGTTGTTCCGTCGAGATGGGATTTAAACGTAACCCCATCCGCATCGATCTCGCGTTGGTCGGCAAGTGAAAAGACCTGAAAGCCGCCGGAATCTGTGAGGATAGGCTTCTGCCAGCCCATGAATGCGTGCAGCCCCCCAAGAGAAGCGATCCTCTCCGCGCCAGGGCGCAGGAAAAGATGGTAGGTATTGGCAAGGACGAGCGTTGCACCTGCTGCCTCGATTTGGCGCGGCGTCAATGCTTTGACTGTCGCCTGGGTGCCCACCGGCGCGAAGACGGGCGTGAGCAGCTCGCCGTGCGGTGTTTGTAGGGTCCCCGCTCGTCCGCGGCCATCCCGTCCTGTCAGGTTAAAGTTGAAATCATCCACCACAATGGTTTCCACGCTGACGGGTCATATGGAGGATGATGTCAGTAGTGTTCAGGAAGCGTTCCATTTGGAGTCTCATAACGCTCGATTATACCCATGCCTCCGATAAGTTGTCATCTCTGGTTGCCGCCTTTATACTCAGCGCCATGAATTCTAAAGACAACTATTCCACCTGGGTCGAAGTCGATCTCGGGGCGATCGAGGAGAACGTCCACTACTTCTTGCAGAGCACGGGCAGGCAATTCATGGCGGTCGTTAAGGCCGAAGCCTACGGACATGGGGCGATACAGATTGCAAAAACGGCGTGCAAAGCGGGAGCCAGTTGGTTAGGCGTCGCCCGTGCGGGGGAGGCGCTTGAGTTGCGAGCGGCAGGCATCGACGAGCCGATATTTCTCCTGGGCTGGACACCACCGGCGCGATTGGAAGCATTAATTGAAGCTGATGTCTCGTTGACTTTCTGGAGTGAAGCGCAGCTTGCCGATATTTCGCGAGCTGCGGAGAAGGTCGGTGGTCGGGCGAACGTCCATCTGAAAATCGACACAGGGATGAGCCGCGTGGGCGTGAAGCCGGAGGAGGCATCATCCCTGGCTCAGGAGGCAGGGCGTATACCATCCGTGCACCTCGAAGGTGTGTTCACCCATTTTGCGAAGGCGGATGAGTCGGATCCGGCCAGTACGGTTTCGCAGCTGCGGATATTTAGCGAAATCGTATCCAGTTGGGAAGCATCGGGTCTTCGCCCTCCGTTGGTTCACTGTGCGAACTCAGCCGCTGCGCTGCGCAGACCGGAGGCGTGGTATGACCTCGTACGGGTGGGAATCGCGATGTACGGGCTGCACCCCTCAAGCGCCTGTAAGCTACCGGGAGTCGTGCGGCGGCCAGCGCTCACCTGGAAATCCCGTCTCTCACAGGTCAAGGTGCTCCCGCCCGGGCGGGGGATCAGTTATGGGCACATTTACACAACATCGTCTGAGGAGCGGATCGGGACAGTCCCGGTCGGTTATGCGGACGGTTTCCGACGCGTCGAGGGGAATGAGGTTATTGTGGGGGGAAAGCGGGTTCCGGTCGTCGGTCGGGTGACGATGGATCAGATCATGGTCCAACTCGACGCGCTCCCGAATGCCCAGACTGGGGATGAGGTAGTGATCATCGGCTCACAAGAGGCGGAACGGATCAGCGCAGAAGATGTGGCTGATCGCTGGGGGACGATAAACTACGAGGTAACAAGCGGGATTCTGAAACGCGTTCCGCGTGTTTATTCGTAAACCGCAGCACATGTGACATGCTGCAACTATGAGTTTATACAATAAGAGGCCAACTATATGTCGGCCTCTTATTTATTTCTGATAGTCAACCGCGTCAAATTACCCCCCGAGATAAGCTTTCTTCACCTCTGGGTCCACCAGCAGATCGCTGGAATTCCCTTCCAATACAATGGATCCGCTTTCCAGCACGTAGCCGCGTTGAGAAAAATTTAGGGCCATACGGGCGTTCTGTTCAACGAGGAGGATGGTTGTGCCTTCCTTGTTGATGTCCCTCAGCGCATCGAAGACATCCTTCATGAGCAGCGGTGCGAGACCCATGGAGGGCTCGTCGAGCAGCATCATTCTACGGGCGCTCATCAATGCCCGGCCGACGGCAAGCATCTGCTGTTCCCCGCCGCTTAACGTGCCGGCTTTCTGACTGATACGTTCCTCAAGGCGGGGAAAGATTGAGAAGACCCGATCGAGGTCCCTTTTGATTTCTGGACCGTCCTTGCGGGCGAAGGTAGCCAGGTGTAGGTTCTCTTTCACGGTCAGGTTATCGAAGAGCCTGCGACCTTCGGGCGCATGCGATATACCTAACTCGCTTACTACCTTTTCCGGGGGGAAGTCGAGCAGGTTCTTTCCAGCGAAGGTCATCGAGGTGCCCTCTTCCGCATCCACCAGTCGGGATATGGCCCACAACGTGGTGCTCTTCCCGGCGCCATTGGCGCCGATGATGCAGACGATTTCACCCTCGTCAACTTCAAAGTTGATACCGTGCAGGGCTTTAATGTTTCCGTACGAGACAGCCAGGTTTTCAGCCGAGAGAAGCATCAGATCTCCACCTCCTTGCCCAGGTAGGCGTCGATGACTTTCGGGTTAGATTGGATCTCATCCGGCGTTCCCTCTGCGATGACTTCACCGAAGACAAGCGTCTGAATGATCTGACAAAGTTCCATAACCACCCTCATCCTGTGTTCAATGAGGAAGATCGCCAGTCCAATTTCTTTGTGGACGCGGCGGATGATGTCCATCATCTGCACCAATTCCTCCGGATTCATACCCGCGGTCGGCTCGTCCAAGAAGAGAATTTTGGGCTCTGTGGCGAGTGCCCGCGCCATCTCAACCCGGCGCTGGGCGCCGTAGGGCAGATTCGTGACGACATGGTCTGCCAGGTGGCGAATCCCCACCAGGTCCAGGAGGTCATAAGCTAATTGCTCGATTTCGTGCTCTTCTTTCCGTCGCTTGGGCGTATCGAAGAATGCACCGATGAGCCCGTAGTTGATTTTTGAATAGCGAGCCAATTTCACGTGTTCCAGCACTGTCATATGGCGCCACAAGCGCAGGTTTTGGAAGGTCCTTCCCAGGCCGCGTGAAGCGATCCGGAATGGCTGCAATCCATTGATTGTCTCGTTCCCGAGCACGATATCACCCTCGGTTGGGTTGTACACTCCGGTGATGAGATTGAAGATCGTTGTCTTACCCGCGCCGTTGGGGCCGATCAAGCCGCGTATCTGCATTGGCTCTACCTGCAAGTTATAGTCGTGGACGGCTCGCAGCCCCCCGAAGAAGTGGGTCATTTGTTTGACTTCAAGAAGTGGCATTGTCGGCCTCCCCTTCTGTCATCGATTTCGGTTTGATGAGAGCGATCGGATCGAGTTCGGTGAAGGCGATCAATCCTGTAGGTCGGTAGATCATCACCAGGATGAGCATGACGGGGATGATGATCCACTTCAGGATCTCCAGCGGGCGCAAAGCCTCGCTGAGTAGATTGAAGCCGACCGCACCGACGACCGATCCGGCAACGGAGTTCAAGCCGCCAAGGTAAACCATCGCCAGGACCTCCGCCAGCTTGCGAATGCCAAAGGTTCCAGGATTGATATAGCGGATGACATGTGCAAAGAGGCCGCCAGCCACTCCAGCCCAGAACGCGGAGAAAAGGAAGGCGACCATCTTTGTCTTCCGGGTGTCAACGGTCATAGCGCTCGCAGCCAGTTCGCCGTCGCGGACGGCATTGAGGGCTTTACCGATCGTGGAGCGGACGAAATTGTTGATGATCCAAATGGATAGTATTGTCCAAACAAAGATCGTCGCCAGATTGGCGTAATCGGGTTGATTGCTCAAACCACGCGCACCGCCCACGATCTCAAGATTGTTGAAAAGGCTCACCACGATGAACATGAAAGCCAGAGAGATAATCGCCAGGTAATCCCCGCGGGTTCGGAAGGAGGGGATGGCGACGAGAAGTGCGCCGATGGCGGCGGCTATTCCCCCCAGGACCAACCCAATCGGGAAAAGGTAGGGTCCCAATGCTGGCGGAAGGACTGCTTCCCCAAATTGGTTCTCAGATACAAAAAGCACGATTGTGAAAATCGATGCGGTGTATGCACCCAGGGCGATAAAGCCCGGATGGGAGCAGGAAAATTCCCCCATATACCCGTTAATGACATTCAGGCTGAGCGTGATGATGATCGAGATCAATGTGAGTTTTACAACAAGTAGACGATAGTCGCTGATGCTGGTCCAGAGATGCAGGACAGCATAAAGAAGGGCGACATGCAGGAGTATTGAGAGGCCGGTTGATGTATTGTACAGCTTCGCGGCGATGAAATCCGTGAGTTTGGCCGTAAGGCGGGCTGTGATGGCGATGGGCAATCCATAGATCAAGAGTAAATAAAGCAGCGTGCTTGGGATCAGAATAGGCGTCTTGAGAACTAGGATCACGCCGAAGAGTGCCGGAATCTTGGACATCCCCAGCAGCCGTGCGAGCGGCTGCCCGACGAGCATCTCGAGCAGCACCGCGACCAACGCCGCGAGCAACCAGCCTAAGAGTGGGACCTGCTTATAAGGTTCCCATAACTTGTGCAGAAGGTTTCGGAATCGACTCCTATTCTCTTCTGCATATTTAACGTTGAGTTCCATATGCGTTCCCTCAAATTCTCGTTGGATCGTGTTATTGAAGGGGCAATCACAGTCGCAATTGGGCGCTGTAAGGTTCGCCGAAAAAGCCGTGAGGCCGGAATGTCAGAATGATCAGGATGATCGAAAACGCGATCAAGTCCCGCATTGTTGAGGGGAAGATCGCCGCTACGAAGATTTCGATAAACCCGAGCATGAAGCCCGCCAGGCTGGCGCCCAAGATCGAGCCCCTGCCGCCGAGGATCGCGGCTACGAAGGCCTTCCAACCAAATAGGATGCCCATGTAAGGGTCTAGCACTGGATAGGCGACGCCGAACAAGATGCCGGCAGCCGCGGCGAGAGCCGAACCCAGGGCGAAGGTTAGCAGCGCGATCTTGTTGATCGAGATTCCCATGAGCGGCACGACGACGAAGTCGAAGGCCATTGCACGCATCGCCATTCCCCACTTTGTGCGGCGCACGAATTGGTGCAGCGCCAGCGTGAGAAAAATGGAGACAAATACGATTACCATCTTCTTATTGGTCACAAGCACGCCCCCTATGTCGTAAGAGACGCTTTCTATGAGCGCCGGGAAACTCAAACGTGTTGGACCAAGTATGGCCAGGTTGCCGGTCTCGAGGATGATGCCGATCATAAGGCCGGTGATCGCTGCGGATGCTCGCGGCGCGTTGCGTAAGGGTCGGTAGCCAATTCGCTCTATTAGCATCCCTACGAACGAGGTTAAGAGCATGGTGATGAAAAGTGTGAGAACCAGAACCAGGCCGAGCATGACATTGTCAGCTAGCGGGAGGATGCCAGTTTTAGCAAGGGCCAGGAGACCGGCGGAGACGAAGAAGCCGATATACGATCCGACCATGAAGACATCGCCGTGGGCGAAGTTGAATAGCATCAGGACGCCGTAAACCATGGAATAACCCAGGGCGATCAAGGCGTAGAAGCTGCCCAACTGCAGGGCGTTAACGATTTGTTGAAAGAAACTCTGCAACTGCATCGAATACGCTCCTCACTCTATTGAAGAGGCGGGTCAGGGCTTCTTGGCCCTGACCCACCCATAACGTAACGCACTTCAATGAGTTGATCTCAAGCCTGCCATCGATGGGTGCGTTATTCCAAGTTTAAGGTTCTAGGGGCAGGCTTGATCATAGAACTTAAACGTACCTTCATCACTGATCTGGACGATCACCGCGCACTTGATCGGGTCACCTTGTTCGGTGAAGGTCATCTCACCGGTGATCCCGGCGAAGTTCTTGATCTGGGCCAGTGCATCGCGCACGCAAGCGCGGTCAACCGCCAGGTCGCCGGTGATTTCGCCGCAATCCTCCATCGCCTTCTGGATGATGAGGAAGGTGTCCCAGGTCAGGGCACCGACGTCATCGGGGATGTAGCCATGCTTGGCGTTGTAGGCGTCGATGAAGTCTTTGGTGGCGCCAGTTGCGCCGTCGGCTGCGTAGTGGGTGCTGAAGAACAATCCGTAGCAATCCTCGCCACAGAGGTTTACAAGCTCAGCCGAACCCCAGCTGTCGCTGCCCACGATGGGTGCGTTGAAACCGAGCTCATGAGCCTGCTGGACGATCAACGCCACCTCGTTGTAATACTGCGGTGAGAAGATGAATTCAGCGCCGGTATTCTTAATCTTGGTGATCTGAGCGCTGAAGTCCGTGTCGGCGGTGGTGAAGCTCTCGAATGCGACGACGGAGTCTGCGCCGTGGATGTCCTCCCAACCGCTCAGGAAGTTATCCGCCAGACCCTTAGGGTAGTCACTGGCAACGTCGTAGAGCACGGCCGCCTTGGTGAAGCCGTATTCCTCGGTGACGAAGTTGGCGATAACAGGTCCCTGGAATGGATCAAGGAATGGTGTGCGGAAGACCCAGGGTCGATCGAGTGTGGTGGCGGGGTTGGTTGACCACGGGCTGACCATCGGGGTTTTATTGTCGTTAGCGACGCCGCCTGCTGGGACAGCCTGTTTGGAGGATTGAGGTCCAACGATCACGAGCACCTCATCTTGGGTAGTCAGCTTCTGGTTGACCGCCGCGGCTGATTCGCCCTTGGCCTCGTTGTCCTCGATGACGAGCTCGATCGCGTATGTCTTTCCGCCGATCTCGAGCTCTCCGCCGATGGCCTCAAGCCACATCTCGGCTGCGAACTTGGTCCCTTCGCCGACCTTTGGAATGTCCCCTGTGATGGGAGCATTCACGCCGATCTTAATCGTATCCGGCCCAGCGGGGGCGCAGGCGCCGACGATGATGGCCATAAAAAACGCGATTGCGATAACTTTTTTCAACATCTTCCCTTCTCTCCTCTCAATCGGTTGGTAATGCTTAACTCAGACAACTGCCTTTAGATCCTTTTTCGCCGTCTCACCTCCTTGGCCGAATTTTATTTCGATGATTGAACAGAAGCAAAAACGGGTTCTAATAACTGAACCCGCTTCGATACGTTATTGAAATGGCGGCAGGGAAAAAGTTGTTCTCTGGAATATTCCCTCCGATGGGCTAAACAGGTGAGAACAACAACTTTGCGTCATGTGGGTGATGATAGCCATCACGCCTGCCGATGAATGCATTGAGTTCCTTATGCCCTTTCTGTACATCCGGATTTGGAATCTAAAAGTAAAGAGTATGACATGAAAGCTTTTATTGCAAGTGATGTTTATCTAACATCTTACCATGTGCCGGTGCTAGGCAGGGAATTTTGACCTGAATTATGAAAAAGTGCAAATCGATTCATGGCGGAAGGGACGGAGTGCCGTTGGGGTGGGTTGATGTTAATGGGGGTTGAGAGTCTCCCTGGCTTAAAAGGAACACCATCAAACTCGGGGAAATCGCTTTGCATTCCCATCTTTTTTCATCCGTGAAGTCACCCGGGGGGGATTTGGGAGAGGGCCGCCATCAAGAGGCTCAATAGGACTGAGCCCGGATGCAGGATGAGTTCTCCCATCCGATCCTTTCAACTAAAAGCCAGTCCAGAATCTTGACATAGCCTACGGTGTCATGCTAAAGTGTATCCACGTAGTATCACGGTACTACTCCCGGTTCTGACGTTCCCAGGAGGGGGAAAGCATGAAGCTCATCCGGTGTCTACCAGTTGCGGCGATGTTCGCCGCGCTTTTTGTTTTCGCGAACCTCCATGCGCTAGGGATAGTCGGTTCGTCACTAAACCTGGTTTCTCTGATAACGGTCGCTGGATTGTGTCCAACGACCCTGTTATTGGCCTTGTGACGATCCCTGAGGGGGAGTTCTCACGCCAGTGTGATCTTCAGGGTCGGAGCGGCGTGGCGGTTCGGACAGAGGTGTCGGCACAGTCCGGCACAGCCGACGTCACGCCGCTCTTTGCTTTAGTAGTATTCATCCTTCCGGAAAGCGGTGCATCTCTGTCAACACTCGCAGGCAGTGATCAGCGCAGCAAATGAAGTGAGAATCCACAACACCTACAAATTGGCCTTTGCCGTCCCTCAGAATAATCTATCTTAACTCCTAATAAACGTCATTGAAGGTGCTCATCCCGAGCATAGCTACCCATCCTTCACCTTGACTTCCCTCCCATGCCTCTCGTAGAATGAGGCTACGAATATGCACAGGTCGGGGAGAGACCCTAAACCACTAGGGCACCGAAGGGGCAAACCGCAGCTAAGCGTGCAGGCATGCGGTGAAACTCTCAGGTAAAAGGACCCGATCTGGCCGAACCTCTGGAGAGTCTCCGGACACCGAAGGGGCAACTCCCCACAAGGGAAGAATCTCTCAGGTTAATGACAGAGGGCGCACACCCCAGTCGGTGTGTGCTCTGCGCGCAGTACCCAAACGCCATTTTTCAAGGAGGTCAGCATGGAATACCCCAAGGATTTGAAGTACACCGAGAGCGACGAATGGGTCCGAGTTGAAGGGAAGATCAGCACGACCGGAATTTCCGACTACGCTCAGGATCAGTTGTCGGATATCGTCTACGTCGAGACCAACCCACCCGTAGGTGAATCTTTGCAGAAGGGTGAAACCCACTCGGCGGTAGAATCGGTGAAAGCTGCTGCTGATGTCAATATGCCTATCAGCGGCGTCATCACGGAGATCAACGAGAACCTTGCCGACACACCGGAACTGGTGAACACGGATCCATACGGTGAGGCCTGGATGGTGAAATTCGAGATCAGCGACCCCTCGGAGCTGGACGGCTTGATGGATGCGGCAGCCTACGAGAAGTTCAACAAGGAGCGAGAGCACTAATGACCTACATCCCCCATACCGATAAAGACCGCCAGGAAATGCTGGCGGTGGTTGGCGTGGATCGTCTAGATGACCTGTATGAAGCCATCCCTGAGAATGTGCGTTTCCCGGATCTTAATCTCCCCGATCCAATTTCCGAGATGGAAGTCACCCAGGAACTGCAAGCACTTTCGGAGGCTAACTTAGAGGTCTTCCACACATCCTGTTTCTTAGGCGCCGGCGCGTATAACCACTTCATCCCCTCCGTCGTCGACCACACCCTGCGCCGCAATGAGTTCTATACGGCTTATACCCCCTACCAGCCGGAAATCTCTCAAGGGACGCTTCAGGCGACCTTTGAGTATCAGAGCCTGATGGCCCAGTTAACCGGCATGGATGTCTCCAATGCGTCCCACTACGATGGAGCGACCGCATTGGCGGAGGCCGTGATCCTGGCGCTGAATCACCATCGTGGCAAACGAAACAAGATCGTGATCTCACCAGCGATCCACCCGCATTATCGCCAGGTTGTGCGTACTTACACACAGGGCATGGGGCTCACAATCACGGGCGACGAAAAGTGCGAGACCGAGCCCAAAGATCTTGTGAAGATGCTGGACGAGGACACTGCGCTTGTGACCGTGCAGTACCCGGATTTCTTCGGCAATATCACCGATCTTTCGGCTCTGGGCGAGGCTGCACAGGCAAGCGGAGCGCTCTTCTGTGTAGTAATCAATCCGCTGGCGCTGGGCATGCTCGTACCCCCCGGCGACTTCGGCGCCGACATCGTCGTCGGTGACGGTCAACCTCTTGGTATTTCACTCTCCTATGGTGGACCCACCGTGGGCATCTTCACAACGAAAGACAAATACGTTCGCAAGATGGCTGGACGTCTGGTGGGCGAAACTGTTGATAGCCGCGGGCAGCGCGGCTACGTGCTCACGCTCACCCCGCGCGAACAGCACATCCGCCGCGACAAAGCGACTTCGAATATCTGTACCAATCAGGGTTTGATGGCGCTCGCGTCGGCAGTGTACTTGAGTGTGATGGGCAAGCAGGGACTGCGGAGGGTCGCCGAACTCTGCTACCACAAAGCACATTACGCCGCAGAACGGATCGATGCGCTGAAAGGCTTTACGCTCTGGAATAAGCATCCGTTCTTCCACGAATTCGTCATCAAATGCCCGCGACCCGTCGCGGAGATCAACGAACGCCTGCTCGAGTGGGATATCCTCGGGGGGTATGACCTGGGTCAGGAATATCCAGATCTGAAGGACCATATGTTAGTCGCCGTTACGGAAGTGATCGCCAAGGAAGAGATCGATGACCTTGTGGCAGCGCTAGAGGAGGTCTCCAATGACTGAGCCTCTAATTTATGAGTTATCCTCACCCGGGCGCAAAGGTGTATCGCTGCCGGCGGTAGATGTTCCTGAAACGACGCTCCCAGAAGGCTTGGTGCGGGTGGAATTACCCCTGCCAGAAGTCGCAGAGAATGACGTTGTGCGCCATTTTATGCGCCTCTCTCAATTGAACTACAGTGTGGATACGGGCTTCTACCCCTTGGGCTCTTGTACGATGAAATACAACCCCAAGGTCAATGAGGACATGGCCCGCCTTCCAGGTTTCGCATTAACACATCCACTGCAAGACCCTGACACAGCTCAGGGTAACCTGGCGATGATGTATGCTCTCCAAGATTGGCTCATGGAAATCGGTGGGTTTGCCGGAGTGAGCCTCCAACCCGCGGCGGGAGCACACGGAGAGATGACGGGGATCCTCATCATCCGGGCATATCATCATGACCGCGGAGATAAGGGACGTAATAAGATTCTCATCCCCGACTCTGCACATGGAACCAACCCTGCCAGCACGACGATGAGCGGGATGGATGTGATCGAAATCCCCTCTGACGCCCGCGGCAATATCGACCTGGATGAACTCAAGAAACATTGTGACGAGAGCGTCGCCGGTTTGATGCTCACCAACCCCAATACGCTAGGACTTTTCGAAGAACATGTTCAGGAAGTTATCGATCTGGTCCATGGATGCGGCGGTTTGATTTACGGCGATGGGGCGAATATGAATGCCCTGCTCGGCGTGGTCAGGCCTGGCGATCTCGGTATTGATGTACTCCACTACAATCTCCATAAGACCTTCTCCACACCGCACGGCGGTGGTGGTCCAGGTTCGGGCCCTGTCGGTGTCGCCGAGAAGCTGGTCGACTTCCTTCCGGATCCCGTGGTGGGGATTGTTGACGAAGGCGATGAAGACAAACCGCCGTTGTATGGGTTAATTACACCGGTAAAGAGCATCGGCAGGGTGAAGGCTTTCCACGGTCATTTCGGCGTCATCTTGCGTGCATATACCTATATGCGCATGCTGGGAAAATCGGGACTGCGGGCGGTATCTGATTATGCTGTGCTGAATGCCAACTACCTGCTGGCAAAACTGCGCGATACCTATAAAGTCCCCTTCGACCGCATCTGCATGCATGAGTTCGTCGCGGAAGGGCACTGGGATGATGCGCCTGACATCCATGCCTTGGATATCGCCAAGCGGTTGATGGACTACGGCTTCCATCCCCCGACGAATTACTTCCCGCTGATTGTGCCCGAAGCACTCATGATCGAGCCTACCGAGACGGAAAGTAAAGAGAGCCTCGATGTCTTCATAGAAGCGATGCTTGCGATAGCGAAGGAAGCCCGCGAGGATCCAGATACCCTGAAGAGTGCTCCCCATAAAACGTTGTTTGGGAGAATGGACGAAGTGCAAGCCGCACGGCAGCTGGTTCTGTGCTGCCGCCCGTCGTATCTGGATAAACCTGATAACAAATAGCTGTCTCTGGCCGATCAATTCCAGGACGAATATTTGAATACGTACCCAAGAAGCAAAGCGCCTGCCCAGTAACGGGCAGGCGCTTTGTCCCCGATGAAAAAGCTACCTCGGTTCCCCAATGAATCCGAGGTCAAGAAGATGCAATGATCATCTGTATTATAGGAGAGTATTCTCAATGAAGTCTGAACCCGCAGGAGGGCAAAGGTAGTATCGAGGGAATTGCGTAATGCGGTAGAATGAAATCACCGAAACGAGGTTCTCCAAATGACCCGTAAATCAGATGTGGTCATCCGTGAGGTAAAGAAGCGGGAGACTGTCCAAATCCATTTGCCGGACAATGGCAACCTTGAAGGTCCCAGGGGAAGTCAACTGGAGACTTTTTTAAAAGTGCTCACACCACCTGCGCCGATCGTAGGCGCTGTGGTCAACGGCGAACTGCGTGAACTGACATACCCGATCGAGATGGACTCCCGTGTTCGGCCGGTAACGATGGGATCAGCCGATGGCATGCGTATTTATCGCCGTTCGTTGACCTTTCTTTTGGCGACTGCTTTTGAGGAACTCCACCCAGATGCAAGATTGACCGTGGACCACTCCGTCTCCTCGGGGGGATATTACTGCGAAGTAAGCGACCACGATCCACTCACCAAAGGGGAGCTTCAAAAGGTTGAAGATCGCATGCGGGAATTCGTCGATGAAGACCTGCCGTTTGCCAAAACGGTCACTTCAGTGGAAGAGGCGATCGAACACTTCACCAAGAAAGGCAACAAAGATAAAGTTAGACTGCTGACGCATCGGAAGAAACCGCACCTGGTTCTCTATCAATTAAAATCACACCGGGACTACCATCATGGATACATGGTCCCCTCGACTGGCTATCTCCAATGGTTCGCTCTATATAAAACAGGCAGTGGCTTTACACTGCGTTTTCCAAGACGACACCAACCCAATAAACTCCTTCCGCTCCCGGATTACTCGAAACTGTTGGATACATTTCGGGAATATGGAAACTGGCTAAATACTTTGGGGATTTCAAGCATCGGTGCGTTGAACGATGCCATCCTCGCCGGACGGGCGAGGGAGGTGATCCTCGTGTCTGAAGCCTTGCACGAAGGGCGGATTGCCGAAATCGCGGCGAGAATTACCGAGGAACACAGGACGACACGGTTGATCCTTGTGGCAGGTCCGTCCGCTTCCGGAAAAACAACATTCTCAAAGCGCCTCTCGGTCCAACTGCTGGTGCGTGGTTTGTCACCATTCCCACTCGAATTGGATCATTATTTTGTCGATCGCGAGAAGACCCCGGTTGATAAAAAAGGTGAGTTTAACTACGAATCATTGAAGGCGCTCGATCTTGAACGGTTGAACCATGACTTGCGTAAGTTGATACAGGGAGAGCGAGTACAATTGCCGGATTACAATTTCATTACCGGGCAACGCGAGCTAGGCGAGGAAGTACAACTGGCTCCTGATCAACTGATTATCTTGGAGGGTATCCACGGGCTCAACCCAGAGCTTATCCCGGAAATCCCTTCCGAGAACACCTTTAGAGTTTATGTCTCCGCGCTGACCCAACTCAACTTAGATAGCTTGAACCGAGTATCCACAACAGATACACGTCTTATCCGCCGTATTGTGCGTGATGCTACGCGGCGAGGATATTCTGCGGCGGAGACGATCCACCGCTGGGAGTCTGTGCGGCGCGGTGAGAAACGCTATATCTTTCCATTTCAGGAAAATGCCGATGTGATGTTCAATTCTGCATTGATGTATGAAGGCTCTGCCCTTGCGCCGCTCGCTGAACCTTTGATCCGGCAGGTTCCCTTCGGGACGGAAGAGCACGTGGAGGCGAAACGCCTGCTCACCTTCCTGGACTGGTTCCTCCCCATCGACACCAGGTTGATCCCGGACAACTCGATTATGCGCGAGTTCATCGGTGGATCGATCCTTGAGGAGTTCAACCCCTGGCCGGCGCCGTGACTCCCGGAAATTGAGACTTGTAGTCAACTGAATTTGATCGAGGACATGGATGAATTCCATTAGCAGCCGTGCAAGCACGGCTGTTTCGATTTGTGCGATGAATCTCAACGCCTGATAGAAAAGAGGGAAGGATTTGGTTTTAAGGGGGTGAGATTCATGAGCCGATGATGCCGCCCGCGATCGCTCCGTGTTTAACCAGGACTCGGTGGGCAGATCCCTACCTATCAATCGTCGCTCACGAGAGGTGGGTGGCGCCGGCGTTTCTTCATGCTGTGGTGCTTCTTTTGCTGCAGACGCCTCTCTTTGACGCCCCTCGGTGGCTTGGTCTTCATCCTGCGCTTAGGCACCTGCGCCGCCAGGCGGATCAAATGGGCTAATCGCTGGCGCGCCTCCTGCCGATTTCGCTCCCGCGAACGGAAGGAATGTGCAGTGATAATCAGCACGCCTTCTTTGGTAAGACGCTTTCCGGAGATTTGCTTCAATCGATTTTTAACATCTGGAGGGAGGGATGTCGATCCCTGGACATTGAAACGTAGCTGCACGCTGGTCGCAGCCTTATTTACATGCTGCCCTCCAGGACCGGGTGATTGGATATAGCGTTCCTTGAGTTCCCGTTCGTCGAGGGTGATCGTCTCAGTTACACGCACAAAGACCTCAACTCTCCGTTAATCACCGATGAAGTTGTTAACAAAAAAGTTCGGTAAAGTAGTTCCCATAGAATCGGATCAGAAAATGTTGTGTTCAATGAACTTTATGCGGTCAGATGGGCTGGGCAACAAGCCCTTTTAGAACACAAACGGGATCATCCGCCAGGTGCGTTTCTGGTAATCTATGTACGCATCTCCAAACCGGCCTAGATTCTCCTCTTCCTCATACACTGTCGTCGCCATCAAGAACGCCGTAGCACCAAGTGCGATCCCCGTAGCAGTCCATGTTGGGTGTTTAAAGAAGACTCCCCAGCCAAAAAGAAGCAGCGATGTATATAGAGGGTGTCGGATGATACGGAAAACGCCAGAGTCAACAAGTTGTGTCGTCGTCTCGATCCCCTCCGTCGGCTGGCCATACTTATGCAGCATCCAAAAGCCGTGAAATGCGAGGGCCATGGATCCGAGCAGCAGAATCCAGGAGAAGACTTGCTGGGTTGAGAAAGGTGCAAAGAGCCATGAGGGGCTGTTTACATACACGAGCAGGAGCAACGCCTCAAACGCGAGCAAGCGGAAAAAACGGTAGGAGCGAGGCTTGAATCGCGGTCGACCTGAGAAGATTATCGCACCGAGTCCAAGGATGATGAAAAGAATGACGCGCATTGCAATATCCTGTTGGCGATGAGCTACCTTCAGCCCAAATCTAGAAGTCAGAGGATCGCCCGTGAAAATCACGATAATCGGTGATAGGCTGCGTGCTCTGCCACTCTCTCTATTCTAGCCCCAGAATGCGTATGTTGAAACTGTTATTCCACGCGAGCCCTTCGACTTCGCTTCCCACTCCCTTCGGTCGGGGACTTCGCCCCACAAACTACGTGGGACTTCGCAGGACAAGCCCGGCGACGGTATGACAGTATGCAGGAACCTGTCATATCGAGAGAGCTCTTCGACAAGCTCTGGTATGAGCCGCGGATGCCTGAAATCGTCCGACATTAACAATTCAAGTCAAATCCCAAAAAAAAAGCCCTTATAATGTGATTCCCTATTCAGGGAGCACCAGGGGCGCGAAGGTAATATTTCTTCCGACTGACGGTATCGACAAGTAAGCACTGGCAACGCTGAAAACTATCTTCTTAACCTCTCCGGTGCGAGCCTAATAGAAATGAACCATGGCTGAGCTAACAGGTCAGACTCTTGAACACTACCATGTCCTCGAGCAGATCGCGAGAGGGGGGATGGCGGTCGTGTACCGGGGGTACGACCTGGAAAACCAGCGGCACGTCGCGATCAAGGTTCTCGCCAATTACCTGCTTAAGGAAGAAAAGTTTAAAACCCGTTTCAAGCGCGAAATCGAGATGCTTCAGAAACTCGATCACCCCAATATCGTCTCCATCCTCGATTACGGAGAGTATCAAGGTTCGCCTTATATTGTGATGCCTTTCCTCCGTGGAGGTACGCTGCAGGATCGGCTCACAGAAGGCACGCTTTCGGCAGTGGAAGGCGCGAGATTAAGCGAGCAGGTTTCTACTGCGCTGGCGCATGCACACGCACACGATGTCATCCATCGCGATGTAAAAACATCTAACATCTTATTAGACGATGAAGGCAACGCCCTGCTTTCAGACTTCGGCTTTGCATTGTGGAAGGAAGCTTCGATCAGGCTGACCGGTTCAGCGCTGATCGGTACACCGGCATATATGTCCCCAGAGCAATGCCTTGGCGAGCCTGTGGATTCTCGTTCGGATCAATATTCCTTCGCGGTTGTGCTTTATCGCATCGCAACAGGGCGGCTACCTTTTGAAGGGGATACACCACTCGCGTTGGCGATGAAGCACATTCAGCAACCACTCCCTCCACCGCGCTCGATTAACCCAAAATTGCCTGAGGGTGTTGAGGCCGTGCTTCTCAAGGCGTTGGCAAAGGAGCCTGAGCATCGCTTCAAAGATATGAGCGAATTTAACGCGGCCTTCCAGGCGGCGCTCACGGGGGTGCTCGATCCAGCAATGGTTCGTACACCCCCGCCGATGCATTTCAACATTCCGACCGAGGTTCGACTGCAGCATGAGAACGATTCCACCTTTTTTAGGTACCTGGGTCGGTCGCGGGTTTTCCGTAAGCCTGTCCTCGTCGGATTGATCTCCGTATTGTTAATGTTACCCATCGGCGCACTGGCCATGCGAGAGTTAGGGTATTCAATTTTTTTCCAGCCGGTCTCCATTGCCCCGGATTATCAAGCGACCATCAATGCCCTATATACAGCGAACGCACCACAGCCGGGCTCTGAATTCTCACCGAAGCAAATTGAGGCTGCTGTGATGGGGACTCTCAGCGCGCTGGTAGAGTCGGATGGAGGGGATATAGAGACGGTGGTCGTTGAAGAAGGTGGAGCGTTTAACATATTTGGGGGTGGTGGTAGTAGTCCAACGCCTTCACCGACTCTGTCGCCGGTACCGATCCCCTCAGTTGTCCACACAACGACACCGCGCGATGGAGGCGGGCAGAGTTCACAGGATGCCAGTTCTACATCTATACCGCCAAGTGAGACATCCTTAGCTTCACTAACGGTCACCCCTAGCGCCGAAACGACAAGCGCCCCCACGGTAACCCAAACACTTGTGTCAACGAACACACCTGTTCCACCAACGAACACTCCGCTGGGTATTTGCAAGACTAAACCTCACCCAATCTTCCCAACCTGCACACCTGTCCCATAACCTGTTGCCTGCCCTTTCCATATTCCATTTCTTCAATATCTACCGAGTCTTGATAGCTGGTTGAAAGGGACTTAAGAGCCATTCTGGTGTTATCCTTATAGTGCGCTAACCTGCGTTGTCTTCGTAATTGAAGAGAACCAAGCAGGGTAATTATGCTCGTCCGGATCTCTGCGTAGGATCCGAACGAATGGGGCGAGAACACCGTGACAGAGTTGATTGGTAAAACTCTCGGTCATTATCGCATCCTGGAGGTCGTCGGCCAGGGTGGGATGGCAACCGTATACAGAGCGGAAGATCTTCGGGATGAGAAGATCGCCGCCGTCAAAGTCATGCTGCCCTACCTCAGCCGGGATGAAGGGCTCAAGAAACGTTTCCGCCAGGAAGCGAAAATGCTCAGCCGGCTTAAACATCCAAATATTGTCCCCATCCTTGACTACGGTGAAGAAAACGGTCATTTGTATTACGTCATACCGTATATGCCCTCAGGGTCGCTCGCGGATCGCCTAACAAATGCTCCAATTTCTATCGAGGAAACTGCTCAAATCATCTCCCAGGTTGCGGCAGCTTTACAGCATGCGCATGATAAGAATGTCGTCCATCGCGATGTGAAACCTTCCAATATTTTGCTGGATGAACAAGGGAAAGCCCAGCTTTCTGATTTCGGTTTCGCCTACTGGTCTGAGGCGACCTTGGACCTGACCGGGTCAGGGCTGGTTGGAACCCCGGGGTATATGTCGCCGGAACAATGCCTGGGAGAAGGCGTCACCGAGCTATCTGATCAGTATTCGTTAGGAGTAGTGCTCTATCGGCTTGTTGTAGGGCGTATACCTTTCGAAGGTGAAACTCCACTGGCGATCGCGCTCAAGCACATCAACGAACCCCTTCCACCTCCGCGTGAAGTGAATCACGGCGTCCCAGTATCACTCGAGAATGTCTTGATCACTGTGCTTGATAAAAACCCTAAGAATCGCTACGGTTCGATCGCTATTTTCAACGATGCCTTGCAGGATGCGGTCCTGATCTCAGTGCAGAACGGCCATGAGCTTACGGCAGTGATGCCGCGACTCAATCGCTTCTATGTGACCCGTGATCGATGGCGACGGAAACTCCGAGCTGCGTTCTCCCGCCCCACTGTTCGCCGCTGGCCGGTTTTACTGGGAGTCATGGCGCTGCTGCTGGCATTCCCGATAGGCGCATTTGCGCTGCGGGGTGTCGTAGGCGCTCCAGTGAACGAAGGCAATAATCCTCAAGCCGCCATCGCCTTCGAGGCGACGATCGCCGCGCTCTACACAGCGAATGCCCCGCTCGGTGAAGATGCGGATCCTGGACAGATCCAGACGGCTGTGGCCGGGACGCTGAGCGCCTTGGAAACCCAGACGGCGAGCGAGCAAACCTCAACGCCGATTCCAACCTCATGGTCGCTTTGGGATGTTTTTCAGAGTGAGACGCACACGTCCACTCCGACGCCGACCCGCTGGTATTACTCGACAAGCACGCCCACGAAGACCCCCGAGCAAGATTCAGGAGGGGAATCTGCGGTGAACACATCGACTCCCACTCCTGAGGAACCTCTAGAACCGACTTCTCCTCCCGATGCATCTCCTACACCTACGCCAAAACCGGTGAATCCGAGCGCCTGTAACGACAAAGTGGGCAACCCGAATTACTGTACACCCACACCAGGTGGTTAAATTCGATCCCCTAAACCCCGCTCATTTGCCACGCGTATCAAAGTCAGACTAGTAGCTACTCCGTCAATATCCTAAGCGCGTGGGTGAAGTCCAGCGGTACCTGCCTCGATGCGGCTTAATAAAAACGGCTGTTCCCTGAGGACGGCGAGGTAAATTATTTATGACGATGCGGAAAGATCGGTCTCTTGGCTCCGATCCAGGTCCTGGTCAATCCAGGAGCGGGGGTCTTCGAGCGGCTCGATGTGGGTGAAGACGGTTGCGGAGGGGATTATCTCGCGGATTTCACGTTCGATCGTTTCCAGTAAATCATGCCCTTCCTGAATAGTCCAATCGCCAGGAGCTTGAATGTGCATGGAGATGAAGCTGCGCGATCCCGCCTGGCGTGTGCGCAGTGCGTGATACTTGGTTTTGGACCCGCAGTTTCGTTCCAAACTAGCTCGGATCGCGGCGACATCCTGCTCTGGAAGTGCGGTGTCAATCAAGCCCAAAGCCGAACGTTTCAGGATCTTGAACCCGTTGATTCCGATCCAGCCGGCGACGATCAACGCGACCAGGGGGTCAAGGATCTGCCACCCTGTGATGCCGACGGCTCCTACCCCGATCAGAACACCCACTGAAGTCCACACATCGCTCATCAGGTGCTGGCCATCCGCTTCGAGGGCGATGGATCGTTCGCGTCGACCGACGCGGATTAAAATCACAGCTGTGACTAAGTTAATAACCGAAGCTGTAGCGGAGATTAGCAGACCTATGCTCAGGTGTTCGATCGGCTGTGGATTGAGCAGCCTCTGGATGGCCATAACTGCGATTGCAATTGCCGCGAGGGAGATCAATCCTCCTTCAGTGCCGCTGGAAAGATACTCTACTTTCTGGTGACCGTAGGCATGATCCTCGTCCGGGGGTTGAGCGCTGATGTGCAGAGCGGTGAGCGCTGTGAACGCCGCAACCAGATTGATGCCGGATTCAAGCGCGTCGGATAATAAGCCCACAGATTGGGTGAGAAGATAGCCAACAGCTTTGAGCCCCATCGTGAGTACTGCTGCGCCAAGCGAAAGCCAGGCGTATTTCATGAGAGAGGAGCGATCGTTCATGCTGGGAATTGTATCATCGCCATGAGCAGGCAGGATGCCAGGGTTGAAGCCGACCGCTCAGAGAAGTGCGAGCAGCCCAAAAGCTAATAGCCCTGAAATGATCGTAAGCCAAGTGTTGCCTGTGCGCCATCCGACCAGCGCGGCAATTGATCCGGCGACGAGGCGGTGATTAGCGAACGATAGATGCAGGGTTCCGTCAAGGAGCAGGAGATCCGGGACGATCAGCGCAGCCAGGACGGCGGGGGGAATGTATCGCAATCCACGCCGGAACCATTCGGGTAATCGGTCCGGTGGTATGAAAAAGAAGAAGCTAAGCCTGATCAGGTAGGTCACGGCCATCCCGCCGAGGATGATAATCCAGAGCTCCGATCGGCTCATGCCGGATCTCCGTTCGCGTGTCCCGCTCTTGCCGAGCGAATTTCCACTGCAAGACCAACACCAACGCCGAGGACTGCGGGAATGAGCAAGCCTAGCTTGAATGGCAGATTGGCGAGGAGAAGCGAAAAAGTGCCGGCTGCGCAGGCAGCAGCCCACGCAGGTCGATCGGTCAATGTGGGCAGGATCAAAGCCATGAAAGTGAGTGGAAGTGCGAAGTCAAGCCCGATCCCTGGGGGGATTAACGCGCCAAGGGCGATACCGAGGAATGTGCTCAACTGCCATGCAGCCCAGAGCGTGAGACCCGTCCCCAGGAAATACCAATGTGCGAACTCGGGGCTGCCTTTGCGATAACGGGCGGAGGCTACGACGTACGCCTCGTCCGTGAGGAGCCAGGAGAGCGGGATCTTCCAAAGGTTTGAGAGGTGATAAACGTGAGGCGCTAATGCAGCGCTGTAGAGCATGTGGCGCAAATTGACCACGAGGATGGTCAGGATTATGAGGAAGGGTGAGGCGGCTCCGGCGATAAGACTGACGGCGATGAATTGGGCACTTCCGGCGAAGATGAAGAGCGAGAAACTTTGCGCCTCAAATACAGGGATGCCGGCTGAAACTGCTAAAGCGCCGAAGATGACCCCGAAGGGAACGACGCCCAGGAGGATAGGAAGCTGATCGCGTGCGCCTCTCAGGAATTCAATCCCCGGCCGTGAATATGGGCCTGCCCCCGAGTTAGAAGGACTCACGAGGATTGGAGGTAGGCGATGATGAGTTGTGTTGTTGCCCGGAGAGAGTCGACATGGGTACGTTCGTAACTGTGCGAGGCGTCGATGCCGGGCCCCAGCAAAGCTACCCGTACATCTCCGCCAGCCCGCCAATACGCCTCACCGTCCGATCCGTAGTAAGGGTACACGTCGATTTTGTAGGGAATCTCAGCCGATTGGGCGAGTTCTTCAAGTCGGCGTGTGAGCTTATGGTGATAGGGTCCACCTTTATCCTTCGCACAAATCGTTACGTGGAACTCATCCGCTGTCTGACCCTCGCCTACGGGCGCCATATCGATGGCAACAAGCTCGAAAAGGTCGCTGGGTAAGCCGGCTGCAGCTCCATGGCCCACTTCTTCATAATTGCTGAAGTGGAGTATTGTGCGCTGGGATGGTTTTTTATCAGCGCCGATCATTGCCTGAGCAGCAGCGAGCAAACAGGCTATCCCGGCCTTGTCATCCAGATGGCGCGAACGTATGAACCCGCTGGGTGAGCTCTCAACTCGAGGGTCGAAAGCCACAAAATCGCCCACGCTTATCCCTAGATCCTCAGTTTCCCCCATCGTGAGACTACGCTCGTCGATGCGCACTTCCATCGTGTCCCCGTCTCGGGGAGTGGTCCCAACCTCTTTGCCATGGATGTGTCCGGAAGCTTTCGTAAGAAGAATGGAGCCGCGTATGCTCCTTCCGGAGCGAGTGAGGATGAGGCAGCCTTCGCCTTCGATGGAGTTCCAGGCGTAACCTCCGAGCTGTGAGAGTTTTAAGCGGCCATTTTGTTTAATCTCGCTCACCATCGCACCTAGAGTGTCAATGTGGGCGGTGAGCCCGCGGGGCTTATCGTTGGATTTTCCCGGCCACTCTGCGACCAGAGTGCCTTTCGGCGTCTGCCGGCTCGTCAATCCGAGTTCTTCCAGTTTAGATTGTGTGAATTGGATCGCTGCTTCGGTGTAGCCTGTGGGGCTGGGGATGCTGAGAAGCTGGATCAGGATGTCTTGAAGGTAGGTCTCGTCGATAGGAATGTTCTTCGCCATTTGCAGTACCTTTCGGGATAATTTGTAGATGAATAATACGCAGGGCGAGTTGTTTTTGCAACGTGAGCGAGGCTTGGGGGAGCGCTGAAG